>NZ_JALHPM010000128.1:0-20065 GCF_022842525.1 Luteitalea sp. | reverse complement strand
GGCGACGCACCGGCGGCGACGAATGTCGATGTCCGACTGGCCCTCGGCAGCGCGGCCGGGGCCGACCCCTCGCTGACGCCGCTCGTCATCGAGCAGCTCGCGCAGGACCTCAGTTCCTCGCCCCCATTCCTGGTGATCGCGCCGGTGGCGGTCGAGCCGATGCTCGGGCAGCCGGCCGAAGCCATCATGCACGCCGTCGATGCCGACGTGTACGTCGAAGTGGCCATGTCGCGGCGCGCCGCCGCGCTGGAAGCTCGGCTCACCGTGGCGCGCCCGGGTGCCGAACCGCAGGAACTGACCGAATCGATGGTCGGCCTCACCACGACGCGCGAGTTCACGGCGACGCTGGCGCAGCGGGTGCTCTTCGCCCTGGCCACCACCGATGAGGGCACGCGTCCGTCCCTGCGCACCGCGCTGCCGCTCGCGAACGCGGAAGCGATGCAGGCCTACATGCTCGGTCGCACCCGACTCGGGCGCGGCGGACGCAAGGATGTCGAGGAGGCCGCCGAAGCCTTCCGCCGGGCCACCGAGGCCGAGCCGGAGTTCGTGCTGGCGTATGCGCAGTGGGCGGAAGCGCTGCTGTCCCGCTATCGCCACAACGCGCTGCGTGCCGACGAGGCGCTGCCCCTGGCCGAGAGCGTCATCTCCAAGGCCCTGAGCCTCGACGACCGCAGCGCGGAATCCTACGCCGCGCTCGGCGATCTCTACGCGGAGCGGCACAACCACGAGCCGTCGGAACGGAACTTCCGCCGTGCGCTGGCCCTCAACCCGAGCTGCGAGTACGCGCGCATCCGCTATGCGATGCTGCTGGCCGGGCGCGGGCGCGTCGAGGAGGCGGTCGAGCAGGTCGACCAGGCCCAGAAGCTCAATCCCCGGTCGTCGCTGTTGCGCGGCTACCTCGGGGCCACGCTGCACTACGCGCGTCGTTTCGACGAGGCGGCGCGGACGTACGAGACCCTGCTCCGCCTCGACGCCCAGTACTCCGCCGCCTACATCGGGCTGTGCAAGGCCTACACGGAGCTGGGACGCACCGACGAGGCGCTGGCGGCGTGCGGGAGGGTGGGCGCGCAGCAGGCCGCCGAAGATCCGTTCGTGCTGTCGCAACTCGTGAAGATCCACCACGACGCCGGTCGCAGTCGGGACGCCCGTCAGGCGCTGCTGCGGCTGCGATCGCTGTACGACGAACGTCCGTCGGGCGACGGTGCGTTCTGGATCGCCCTCGCGTACGTCAGCCTCGCCGACACCGCACGCGCCTTCGAGTGGCTCGACACGGCCATCGAGGCGAACTCCTCGCGTCTGGCGTACGCCCGTGTCGACTCGCGCCTCGACCCGCTGCGCCGCGACCCGCGCTTCCAGGCGCGCATGGCCAGGCTCGAGACCGTCCCGCCCTCCGTGGTGGCCGAGCCGCCGTCGGGTCAGGCCGTGCGCCGGTGAACACACGTCCAGTCGTGCGCCACCTGTCCCCGCGCATCCGGGGCACTGAACGCGACTGATCGCGCCGGCGCGGTGCAGCCGGCGGCCTGCGAGTAGCCGAACAGCGGGCCGACGACGCCGTTGTTGTCCATCTGCGCGACGCAGGGCGCCACGCCGGTCATGAAGCGTCCGGAGTAGTCCAGCTCGCGCTCGCCGTCGCCGACATAGAACACGTTGCCGGGCAGGTCCCAGGGGCGACCGGAGTTGTAGAGGAACGACCCGGCGATGTCCCAGCCACCGATGAGCAGGTCGGCGACGCGCGGAATGTTGCCCAGCCACTTGCGGTCGCGCCCGAAGGGCAGCTCGTAGACGCCCGACACGGTGACGCGGTGCCGGCGATCCTGGGGGGTCGGGCTGCGATTGATCTGGCGCGTGATGTTGTCGACGAAGGCGTTGCCGCCGACCCCCTCTTCCTCCATCTTGGCCAGCGTGTAGGTGCCGTTCAGCGTCAGCCCGCCGGAGAACCGCTTGTTGGCCATCACCTGCAGCGAGTTGTAGATGATGCGGCCGTCGTTGCGCTCGAACTGGGTGATGCCGCCGAACTGCGGGAACGGCCGCGCCAGCTCGTAGCGGCTCAGCGTCGGACTGGTGAAGCGGCCCGTGCCCTCGAAGCCGGGCACCTGGAAGAACGGGTTCGGGATCAGCTCGTTGCAGAAGCCGACACGGCCTCCCACCGTCGGGTCGCACAGGCGGCGGAAGTCATCGGACGGCTCGTTGAACCCGCCCCACTGACTCTGCTGGGCCTTGCTGCGGCTGCCGACGTAGCTGACCTCGAGCGTGGTGCGCCACGGCAGCAGCTGCTGGACGCCGATGGAGAACTGATCCACGTACGGGTTGATGAAGTCGGTGTTCGAGAAGCCATAGCCGCGCCCGAGGAACGTCTCGAGCCCCTGCGCCGATCCCGGCGGCGTGGCGACGCCGGACGGATACGGATTGGACAGCGAGGTCGCCGGCGTGCGGCCGTCGTCGAGGGAGGAGATGTACGGCGTCTGGATGCTGAAGCCGTTCTGCGTCGTCGTGCCCGTGACATTGAGGAAGTAGCGGCCGACGCGCCCACGCAGGATGGTGGTGTCCCGGCGCATGTAGGCGAAGCCGACCCGGGGCTGGATGTTGTTGCCGTCGTACTGGTACGGGTAGCGCTCGAGGGCGCCCTGCTGACCGACGAAGCCGAGGCCACCGTTGACCGTGTAGCCGGGGAAGGCCGTCTGGTTGATCCGGGTGCTGACCGGGTTGGACCACGGTCGGGTCGAAACCGTAGTTCATGCGGTCCTGCTCTTCCCAGATCGGCGTGTTGAAGTCCCACCGGAAGCCGAGGTTGATGGTCAGTCGGTTGCCGATCTTCCAGTCGTCCTGGAACCAGGGCGCGAAGTAGTTCCAGCGGAACTCGGGGAACAGGTTGTTGTCGACGAAGGTGTTCGACGCACTCGGATACCCGAGCAGGAACGAGGCGATCGGGTGACCGCTGAGCGGGTCGCCATTCTGGAAGTCGCGCTGCGTGAAGCCGCGATCGAAGTTGAACTGCCCGCCGCCGGCGCCGCTCGGGGTGCGGGTGAACCACGTCAGGCGGGCGTCGAGACCGGTGCGCATCGTGTGCCGGCCCCACGTCCACGTCGCGTTGGGCTGCACGCTCAGCACCGTGGTCGTCTCGCGATTGAAGTTGCCGCGGCCCAGGTTGGCGTAGCTGTCGCTGAACTGGAACCGGGGGAACATCTGGATCGGCACCTACCCGGCGTAGGACGCCGGGAAGCCGAGTCCGGCGGCATCGAAGCCGAGCCCGGCTTCGGTGCGGGCGGCTTCGACGTACTGGTTCAGGCCGGTGCGGATGTTGAGCACCAGCGAACTGCCGGTCGTGCGCACCATGTCCCACACCCCGGTGTAGTTGATGCGTTCGAGCGGCAGCTGGCCGTCCTGCGCCGGCCCGGTCTCGATGCCGTTGCCATAGCGGATCTCGGTGCGCTTGTTCTAGCCGTACCGCACGTACATCTTGGTGCGGTCGCTGACGTTGGTGTCGACCTTGGTGGCGATGTTGTAGAAGTCGTCGATGGCCAGGTTGGGCCCGAAGAAGTAGTTGCCCTGCCAGGGGTTGCCGGAGGTCGGGGCGGTGTTGGGCTGCAGGAAGTACTGCGCCACCTGCGCCGAGACCGGGTTGATGGGGTTGGCCGGAATCCGGTTGTTGGGGAAGGGATCCCTGACCCATTGGCCGTTGACGACACGACCGGAGAGCGGGTCGTAGATCGTGATCAGCCGGCCCTGGGCGTCACGCAGGTTGGAGAAGTCGCCGCTGAGGAACTCCGGGCGAGGCACCGTCAGGGTGGCCGGGTTCGGCGTGCTCTCGTCGTAGCCCTCGTAGTTGAACATGAAGAACAGCTTGTTGCGGATGACCGGCCCGTCGATCTGGAAGCCGTACTGATCGAGCTTGTGGTCCGGCTTCTCTGCTCGCAGCGTGTAGACGCCGGGCCGGAGGAAGGGCACGGAGTAGGCGCCGTTCTCGCTGGTGGTGACCGAGGTCACCGCACTCGTCTGGGTGTTGGTGATGGTGACCGTGGCGCGGAACTCCTGCGCCACGCTCGGTCCAGCCAGACACCCCACCACTGCCACGGCTGCGCACAGGCGCAACCACGCGCGTTGCACGTCATGACGTCCCCTTCCCTGGAACGCGACGAAACGAATGAACCCCGGGCGGGCAGCCCGGGGAGTGCATGTGACGTTTGTGAGACGGGAATCTAGCGGGACGCCGACGCCGACGCCGACGCAACTGAAATTTCAGGCTGAGCTTACTGAAGTCTAATCAGCCACGGTCCTCGGGCACCCACGCCAGCAGGACGGTGGTCACCGTGATGTCGGCCTTCTTCGGACGGAGCACGAGCGGCTGCAGCGGCGCGCCTTCATCGTCGGCCACCACCGTTGCCTCGGCGTCGATGGCGGCCTGCAGATCGGCCAGCTTCTGGCGTTCGGAGACGAGGTTCTCCTCGGCGCGCGTCACGTCCTGCTTCTCCTTGAGGACCTTGCTCGCCCCGCGGGCCGCCGTGCCCAGTCGCCCGGCATTGGCCGCACTCAACGTCTTGCGACCGAACAGGGCCCCGAACACCCCGGTCGCCGCCGTGAGCAGCGCCGAGCCCGTCGAGGACGTCACCTCCTGCTGCTGCTTGCCGAGGGCCTGCTCGGCCCTGCGAATGCGGTCCTCCTGCGTCTGCAGTCGGGTGGCGTACTTCTTGCGAATGGCCTCGATACGGGCGTCGCGTTCCTCACGCAGCGCCAGGGAGAGCCGCGTCCGGAAGGCGGCCTCCGACTCGCCGGGCCGCGAGTGCGTGCCGCTCGGGGCATGCTCCTGCAGCGTGATCGCCTGTGTGTCGTAGAGCCAGGTCGCCACGGCCTTGCGCCACGTCTCGTAGGTTCGCGGCGTGCTGGCCGCCGACGGGAGGTCGCCATACGTGGCGGCAGCGCGCGGCGTCGATTCGAGGTCTTCGGGGGTGACCTCGACCAGCGACGCGCGGTCCAGGGCGAGAGGCGTCGCCCCGCCCTGCAGCGGCACCAGCACCTGCACCGGCACCGTCTCGCTGATGCGGCGCTTTGTGTCGGCCATCCGCACGCTCGCCGCGGCATAGAGCGACGGAGCGTAGGCCAGCGCCTCGTCTGCGCCGGCGCCACGCGCCGGCACGAACATCGCCGTGATCCCTGGCGGCAGCACCGGCGGCCCCGCCATCAGGCCGGGCCGGGCGCCGACGGTCGATGTCGGGGAGGCCGGCGGACCGCTCGGCGAGCGTTCCCTCCCCGCATGGGGCGGAGCCCCGGTTCCCGGTTCCCGGTTCCCGGTTTCCGTCTCCTGATTCCCGGCGGTGAGCTGCTTGATGTGCGTCCGGGTGAGCGGCCCGCGCAGGTACGACAGGGTCCAGCGCGTCTCGAAGGTCACCGGTGCGGTCTCGTGCACGTTGTGCATGAGGAAGACCCGACTCCCGAGGCCCGAGAGGACGTCACTCATCCGCGCACCGTCGAAGCGCCCGTCGCCAGCGGCACTCGCGAGGCCCTCGAGCACGCGCGCCTTGTCGCGCTCGGTCTGCAGTCGGCCGATGAACCACGTGCCGGTGTTGGACAGCGCCTTGTAGTCGAGATCGACGGGATTCTGCGTCGCCAGCACGACGCCGAGGCCGAAGGCGCGCGCCTGCTTGAGCAGCAGCATCATCGGCTCCTTGGACGGCGGATTGGCCACCGGCGGCAGGTAACCGAAGATCTCGTCCATGTAGAGCAGGGCGCGCAGGCTCGTCGTGCCCGACTGCATGCGCACCCAGCCGAGAATCTCGTTGAGCAGCAGCGAGACGAAGAACATGCGCTCGGCATCGCTCAGGTGCGCAATCGAGAACACCGCGGCCCGCGGCCGTCCCTCCGGCGTGTGCAGGAACGAGGCGACATCGAGCGGCACCCCGGTGAACCACTGATCGAACCCCGGCGCGGCCAGCAGGTTGTTGAGCGCCATCGCCAGGGCGAACCGATCCTTGGCCGGGTAGAAGGCATCGAGTTCGAGCGCGCCGATGCGGGAGAGGGGCGGCGCCTGGATCTGCTGGATCAGCGCCCCGAGGTCCATGTCGGTGCCGGCCAGCCACGCCGTCTCGAGCAGCTTCGCCAGCAGGATGTGCTCGCGCGACTGCAATGGATCGGCCTGGATGCCCGCCAGCCCCAGCAGGCTCGTCGCCGTCGTCTGCAGGCGCTCGCGCAGCAGGTCGCGATCCTCGAGCACGGCCGACGGCGGGACGGCGAACGACTTCACGATCGACACCGGGACGCCGGCGCTGCTGCCGGGGGTGTAGATCGTCACCTCCGCGGCGTCGCGCAGGCGCTGCACCCGCGCCGCATCCTGCCCCCAGCCCGCGAGCCCGGTCTTCCAGCGCTCGGCCTGCGCCGCGGCGTACGTGGGCACATCCTGACCGGCCCGCTGCGCCTCGTCGGCGTTGACCCAGGGCGCGAAGGCCTCGCCCGACAACGAGGGAAACGTCAACGCCAGATTGGCCAAATCGCCCTTGGGGTCGATGATGATCGCGGGGATGCCGTCGATCAGCGCCTCTTCGAGCAGCCCGATGCAGAGGCCCGTCTTGCCACTGCCGGTCATGCCGATGCACACCGCGTGGGTGAGCAGATCGCGCGAGTCGTACATCAACGGCGCCGGCGTGGCCGTCCGCGTGCTCAGGTCGTAGGGGCGGCCGAGATAGAAGGCACCGAGCGTCTCGAAATCCTGCATAGCTCGGAATAGTAGCGAATTCGCACCCACGGCCGAGCTCTCTTTTGGCTGGACAGCGATACGCTGGGGCCTTGCACGAGCCCGCGACGCGTACCGGGCGCCTCACCGCGCGCACTGTCCTCCTGGTCGTCCTCGGCGTCCTGGTCGCGCTCTCGGCCGCCATCGGACTGACGGCGCGTCCCCGCCTCGAACACTGGCTCAGAACGACCGTCATCGCCACCCTCGAGCGTCGGCTCGACAGCGACGTCGACCTCCGCTCGATCTCGGTGACCCTCGGTCCGGTCACCCGCATCAGCGGCGGCCCGCTCACCATCCGTCATCGGCGACGACAGGACGTGGCGCCGCTCATCACCCTCGAACGGTTCGAGACCACGATGACGTGGCGAGAACTGCTGCGACGCCCGCGGCGTGTCGACACCATCACGCTGACCGGTCTCGCCATCGTCATTCCGCCCTCGCCCGCCGAGGGCGTGCCGCGCTTTCCGCGCTCGGACGACGAGGGGCGTGCCGCAGACGAGGGGGCCAGCGAGCCGCAAGGGTCGCGTGAGGACGCGGCCCGTACGCCGGCCGCCGCCAACCGCGGCGAGCCGCCCAACGTCATCATCGGCCGCATCACCGCCGACGCCGCCACGCTGGTCGTCCTGCCTCGCGAGACCAGGAAGCTGCCGCGACGCTTCGTGCTGCACCGCCTCGCCGTGCGCGACATCACGACCGATCGCCCGATGGCGTTCGCGACGGAAGTCGAGAACCCGCAGCCGCACGGACGCATCCACACCATCGGCACGTTCGGGCCATGGAACGTCGAGGCTCCCGCGCGCACGCCCCTGCAGGCCGACTACCGCTTCGTCGACGCCGACCTGTCGACCATCCGCGGCATCGCCGGCATCGTGCAGTCGACCGGGCGCTACGGCGGGGTGCTCGAGCGGATCGAGGCCATCGGCACCACCACGATGCCCGGGTTCGACCTGAAGGTCGGGGGGCGCCCCCTGCCGTTGTCCACGCGCTTCACCGTGGTGGTCGACGGCACCAACGGCAACACGTACATCCAGCCAGCCGAGGCCCTCCTCGGCGCCGGCACCCCCATCCGCGTCACCGGCGGCATCGTCAAGGCTGAGGACCGGCGCGGTCGGACCGTGGACCTCGCCATGGGCATCACGGCCGGACGCCTCGAAGAGGTTCTGGCGCTGGTCATGGATGGCACGCCGGCGATGCGCGGCCGCATCGCGGTGGACGCCGCCCTGCTGATCCCGCCCGGCCCCCTGCCCGTCGTCGAGCGCATGGAACTCGAGGGGCGCTTCTCGCTGGCCGAGACCACCTTCACGAGTCGCGTCCTGCAGGCCAAGCTCGATGAATTGAGCCGCCGGGCCCAGGGCCGGCCCGAGGATCCGGACGTCGCGCGTGTCGTCTCCGCGTTCTCGGGACGGTTCCGGATGGCCAACGGCGTCATCCGGTTCCCGGCACTGCGCTTCGACGTCGACGGGGCGCGTGTCGAACTCGCCGGCCACTATGCCGTGCGGTCCCAGGGCCTGCACTTCGACGGCCGGGTCCGGCTCGAGGCCGGACTCTCGCGGATGGTCACCGGCAAGAAGCGATGGCTGCTGCGTCCCTTCGATGGCCTGTTCCGGCGACAGGGCGCCACCGAGTTCCCCATCCACATCCGCGGTTCGGTCAAGGACCCGGAGTTCGGCGTGGATGTGAAGGAGACGTTGAAGCGCGCGCTGATTCCGGGACGATGAGGGAGGGCGGACGAGGACGGAGGAGGGCGGACGAGGACGGAGGAGGGAGGAACGAGGACGGAGGTAGGACCGAGGGAGGAGGACGGAGGGAAGGGAAACGTTGAAAGGAAGGGAAGGGCAAAAAAGGGGGAAGGGGGAAGGGCGAAAAGAGCGACAGGGCGAGACGGGGAGGGGTTTGGGGTGGGTGAGGGGATTCGAACCCCCAACATCCGGAGCCACAGTCCGGCGCTCTGCCCTTGAGCTACACCCACCATGAAGCTGTGGTCGATGCCAGCGGCACCGAGGCAGCTCACGAGTATAGCATCGTGCGCCGCTCGCGCGAGGGAGCGGGACGGGGGCGACGGGCCGGGGGAAACGGGACGGCTGGTCGGCGCGTCATAGCGGCTGTGATGGATTTCTCGACGACTCGCCGGGCGGCGCTGCAGGTGGTCCTGACGACCGTCGTCTTCGCCGTGCTGGACTTCATCTGGCTGGGCCTCTTCATGAACGGGTTCTACAAGGCCGAACTCGGCACGATGGCCCGTCTGTCCGGCGCCAACTTCGCTCCCGTCTGGTGGGCCGCCTTCGCCGTCTACGGCGTCCTGGTCCTCGGATTGGTGGTCTTCGTCCTCCCGCGCGCCGGGGGCCATCCGCTCCGGGCGCTCGGATTCGGCGCGCTGATGGGGGTCGTCAGTTACGGCACCTACGACCTGACCGCCTACTCCGTCCTGGCCGGCTGGTCCCTGCGCATGACCCTCGTGGACATCGTCTGGGGCGCCGTGATCTGCGGCGTGTCGGCGGCCACGGTGACCTACCTCGAGCCACGCCTGGCCGGCGCTCCCTCCCCGCGCGCCGCCGCACGCCACCGACTGGTCTGACCGCGCCCGAGGGCGCCCCCCTCACGTTCCATTCCGCCCCGCCGAATACCCGGAGGGTCGGCACGCCCGTGCCGCCCGGCGGGAGCGCGCGTGACGAACCAGTGCTGGGGGCTGACCGTGGGGGGAGGACTCGTGTCGCTGCTCGCCAGCGTCACGTCGGCCTTCGCACAGGCGTCTCCGCCGACATCCCCCGTGCGGCCAGCCACGACGATGACCCGCGCCCCGGGCCAGGCCGACCCGCCGCGACCCCTGGTCTACGGCGGCTCGGACCACTTCGGCCCCTGGGAGTCCCTCGACGATCGCGGCGGGCCCGACGGCTTCAACGTCGCCCTCGTCCGCGCCCTCGGGCGCCACACCGGCCGCCCGGTCGTGGTGACCCTGACGCCCTGGGCCCGCGTCGTGCACGGGCTCGAGACCGGCACGGTGGACCTGTCGGCCATGGGCGTGTCCACCGCGCGGCGCACGCGTTTCGACTTCCTGCCCATCATCTGGACCCTGCACCAGACCCTCACCGCTCCGGCGGAACGCACCTGGCCTCTTCCCGATCGACTGACCTCGCTGAGCGGTGAGATCGTCGCCGTCGAGCGCGGCTCGCTGATGCACGAGGTCCTCCTCGACCTGCCACCGCCCGTCCGGCCCGCGATGGTGCTCGCGCGCAGTTCGTCCGAGGCGCTGCGCGCCGTGCTCGAGGGGCAAGGGACGCTCGCCCTCGGCAACGCCCAGGCGATGCGCCACGCCGCCGGCGCGCTCGACGCGCGTCGGACGGCCAGCCGCGAGGTCATGGTCACCGGCTATCACTTCGTGACCGGGCCCGGCCGGGCCCGCGAGTTCGCCTGGCTCGAGCCCGCCCTCGCCGAACTCAAGGCCAACGGCACCTTCGCGACGTTGATCGAGCAGTACCTCACGCCGCGCTCCGCCGCACCGACGTGGTCGGTGTGGGCGTTCGTGCTGACCGGCGGCGTGCTGCTCACCGCCGTGGTCGTGGCGCTGACGTGGTATCGGCGGGTCCGCCGTGTGGTCGCGGCCAAGGTCCAGGCCGAGGCCCTGTCGGTGCGGCGGCGCCAGGAAGCCGAACAGGCGTTGCATGCGACCGAGCGGCAGATGCAGCAACTGGTGCACTCGGTGAAGGCGATCGTCTGGCGCCACGACCTCGCCGCCGGCCAGTACACGTTCGTCAGCCAGGAGGCCGAGCAGCTGCTCGGGTATCCCGCGGCCCACTGGCTCGCCGACGCGGGCTTCGTCGACGGCATCATCCACGCCGACGATCGCGCGTGGGTGCGCAGCTACAGCGCGCGCGCGACCGCCGAGCAGCGCGACCACACGATGGAGTACCGCGTGGTCACGCAGGATGGCCGTCTCGTGTGGCTGCGCGACATCGTGTCGGTCATGGTCGCCGAGGGCGCGGCCCGCGAACTCATTGGCGTGATGGTCGACATCTCGGAGTACAAGGCCGCCGAAGAAGCCCTGGAGGCGGCCCACGCCCGGGCCCTGGCCGCCACCCGCGCGAAGTCCGAGTTCCTCGCCTCGATGAGCCACGAGATCCGGACGCCGATGAATGCCGTCATCGGCATCACCGACCTGCTGCTCGACACGCCCCTCACGACCGAGCAGCGCCAGTTCGTCGAGACCGTCCGGTCGTCGGGCGATGTCCTGCTCAACGTGATCAACGACATCCTCGACTTCTCGAAGGTGGAGTCGGGCAAGCTGGAGTTCGAGCGCATCGGTCTCGATCCGGAGCGGCTGGCCGACGAGGTCGCGCGGCTGATGGGAGAGCGCGCAACGGCCCGGGGCCTCGACCTCACCTGCCGCATCGTCGGCGACATCCCGGGCAATCTCATCGGCGATCCCGGTCGGCTCCGGCAGGTGCTGCTCAACCTCGTGGGCAATGCCATCAAGTTCACCGAGCGCGGCGATGTCGCCATCCGCGTCAGCGCCTCGGACATCGCCAGCGATCACGCGACCGTCCGCTTCGAGGTCAGCGACACCGGCATCGGCATCTCGCCGGACGCGCAGGCGCGACTCTTCGAGGCCTTCACCCAGGCCGACGCGTCGACCACCCGTCGCTTCGGCGGCACCGGGCTCGGCCTGGCCATCTCGCGCCGCATCATCGAATTGCTGGGGGGCCGCATCGGCGTCGAGAGCGTGCCAGGCGAGGGCACCACATTCTGGTTCACGGTGCCCTGTCCGCGGGTCGGGGGTGTCGCCGCGCCCCTCCGTCCGGGCACGCTGGGCGGCATGCGCGTGCTGGTCGTGGACGACAGCCGGGCCTCGCGGATGATGCTCGAGCAGACGTTGCTGGACGCCGGGATGATCGTGCAGACCGCCCGCGATGCCGACGATGCGATGGCGGTGCTGAGGCCGGACGCCTGGCCCCACGTGGCCCTGATCGACGAGGGCCTGGCCGATGGCGGCGCGACCCGCCAGGCCGAGCAGCTCCGCGCCCGGGCCCCGCACCCGGTCGCCGTCCTGCTGCTGTCGGCGCGGCTGAGCGGGACGCCCGTGACCATGGAGCGGGCGGCCCGGGTGATGAAGCCGGTCCGTCGCAGCGAACTCCTGGCCGCCATCGACGCGATCGGGCGTCCGGTCGTCGCCGAGGTCGGGCCGACGCCACAGGCGCCGGTGACGCCGGCGGGTGCCCCCGCGGCGGCCCGCGTCCTGGTGGCGGAGGACAACCCCGTCAACCAGAAGGTCGCTCGCCTGATGCTGGAGAAGTCCGGCTGTCGCGTCGACGTCGTCGAGCATGGCGCGCTCGCCGTCGAGGCCGTGCGCACCGGCGCCTACGACCTGGTGCTGATGGACTGCCAGATGCCGGTGTGTGACGGGTTCGAGGCGACGCGGCGGATTCGCGCGCTCGCGAGCCCGCACGGCCACATCGTCATCGTCGCGCTCACGGCCAACGCGCTGGCCGGGGATCGCGAGCGGTGCCTGGCGTCAGGCATGAACGACTACCTGGCCAAGCCGGTGCGTCGTGATGCGCTGGCCGGCATCCTCGAGCGCTATCTGCCGGGCGTCGCCAGCGCCCACACGGCGGCGTAGCGGCTTACGCGTTCTGCGACTTCTCGATCTTCGCCCACGAGTCGCGCAGGGTCACCGTGCGGTTGAAGACCGGGTGCTCCGGTGTGCTGTCGGGGTCGGCGCAGAAGTACCCGAGCCGCTCGAACTGGTAGGTCGTGCCGTTCACCGCGGTCGCGAGGGAGGGCTCGACCAGCGCGTCGCGGCTCACCTCGAGGGCGTTCGGGTTCATCTCCTCGGTGAAGTGCCGGCGGTCGTCGGTGCCGGGCTGTTCGGTGGTGAACAGCCGGTCGTACAGCCGGACCTCGGCCCGCACGGCATGGGCCGACGACACCCAGTGCAGCGTGCCCTTGACGCGTCGTTCGCCGGCAGCCGATCCGCCGCGCGTGTCGGGGTCGTACGTGCATCGCACCTCGACCACCTCGCCCGCGTCGTTCTTCACGACCGACTCGCACCTGATGATGTAGGCGTAGCGCAGGCGCACCTCGTTGCCGGGGTACAGGCGGAAGAACTTCTTCGGCGGCACTTCGCGGAAGTCGTCCTGCTCGATGTACAGCTCGCGCGTGAACGGCACCTGGCGCGTGCCGGCCGACTCGTCCTCGGGGTTGTTGATCGCCTGCATCATCTCGACCTGCCCCTCGGGGTAGTTCTCGATGACGACCTTGAGCGGCTTGAGCACCGCCATGGCGCGCGGGGCGACCTGGTTGAGGTCTTCGCGGACGCTGTGTTCGAGCAGCGCCACGTCGATCAGGCTCTCGTTCTTGGCGACGCCGATCCGGGCGCAGAACTCGCGGATGGCCCTCGACGTGTAGCCGCGGCGCCGCATGCCGGAGATGGTCGGCATGCGCGGGTCATCCCACCCCGAGACGATCTTCTTCTCGACCAGTTCGAGCAGCTTGCGCTTGCTCATCACCGTGTAGGTGAGGTTCAGGCGCGCGAACTCGATCTGCTGCGGGTCGCCGGGCAGATCGGGCACCTGCTCGATGATCCAGTTGTACAGCGGCCGATGGTCCTCGAACTCCAGCGTGCACAGCGAGTGCGTGATGCCTTCGAGGGCATCGGAGATCGCGTGGGCGAAGTCGTACATCGGATAGATGCACCACGTGTCGCCGGTCCGGTGGTGATGCGCGTGCCGAATGCGGTACAGCGTCGGGTCGCGCATGTTCATGTTCGGCGACGCCATGTCGATCTTCGCGCGCAGCACGTGCGTGCCGTCGGGGAACTCGCCGGCGCGCATGCGCTCGAACAGCGACAAGTTCTCGGCGATCGGCCGATCGCGGAACGGGGAATTGCGGCCCGGCTGCGTCAGCGTGCCGCGGTACTCGCGGATCTCGTCGGCGCTCAGGCTGTCCACATACGCGCGGCCGTCGCCGATGAGGGTGACGGCGCAGGCGTAGATGCGCTCGAAGTAGTCCGAGGCGTAGAACTCCCGCGTGCTCCAGTCGAATCCCAGCCACCGCACGTCGGTGCGGATGGAGTCCACGTACTCGACGTCTTCCTTCGTCGGGTTCGTGTCGTCGAGGCGCAGGTTGCACAGACCCCCGAACTCGGCGGCAACGCCGAAGTTGAGGCAGATCGACTTGGCGTGGCCGATGTGCAGGTAGCCGTTCGGCTCCGGAGGGAATCGCGTATGGACGCGGGCCCCGTGGCGTCCCGCCTTGAGGTCCTCGCTGACGATCTGCCGGATGAAGTCGAGCGGCGCGGCCGGAGCCGGGCTGGTGTTGGTAGAGGCGTCGGACATGAACAGGTGAGCGATCAGCTGACAGCGGCGGAGTGCCGGATTGGATAGTGTACCCGCCCGACCGTGATCCTCGTCCCCGGACTCGGCGGTCTTGAAACAAACACTATGTAGTATTCGTACTATGATTTGTCAGGCGCTCGCGCCGGCTCATCATGGCCCGATCCCCGAAGACCCCGACCGACCACGTCCACAACCGCCTGGCGGTCCTGCGCGCCGAACGACGCATCAGCCGCCAGGACCTCGCCGACGCGGTAGGCGTCCACTACCAGACGATCGGCTACCTCGAGCGCGAGGAGTACAGCCCCACCCTCGCCCTCGCCCTGCGCATCGCCCAGTACTTCACCCTGCCCGTCGAGGCGATCTTCTCGACGGAGCCGTTCGCGCCGATGAGCGACGTGCTCTACAAGGCGCCAGGAGGCCAGTCATGACCCACGAGACCTCGCTGCCCGGCCGGCCGTCACCGGTGGACCCCGTCGCCCTGCACGCCGACGCGTTGTTGCGCGACCGTCGCCTCAACTGGTTGCGTCCGCGACGTCGCCGCCGCGTCCTCGTGGGGGTGGCC
The DNA here is from genome assembly GCF_022842525.1 of Luteitalea sp. Lineage (NCBI taxonomy): Bacteria > Pseudomonadati > Acidobacteriota > Vicinamibacteria > Vicinamibacterales > Vicinamibacteraceae > Luteitalea > Luteitalea sp. The sequence goes on along the minus strand of NZ_JALHPM010000128.1, from coordinate 5,454 downwards.
CTGGTCAGCATCGTCGGCGTCGCCACGGCGTGCCTCATCGATCGGGCTTGGCTCGTCGCGGCGAGTCTGGCCCCCGCGTGGGGCGCCTGGTGGCTGCTGCAGCGCGTCGTGCGGGGCATGGCGGACCTGCCCGACGCCTACGTCGACGAGCGCATGCGCCAGGTGCGCAACGCGCACTACCGCACCGCCTACGCGCTGTTGTCCGGCGTGACGGTGCTGCCCCTGCTCGTGTTGTACATGGCGGCTGATGCCGGGCGGGTGCAGTTCGTGCCGCAATCGCGGCATCTGCTGGCGCTGTTCTGGGGGGTGCAGCTGCTGGCACTCACGCTGCCGTCGATCCTGGTGGCGTGGAATGAGCCCGAAGTCTGACGCGACCTCGTCAGGCTTCGGGCCGACCGCGCTGTCGGTCCGTCAGGCAGGGGCACCCGACGGACGTGTGAGACGCCGAAGTGGAGCGATTCCGCCGTCGCGGCACTCCGGCCCTCCGCCCCCGGCCGCCGGCCCGCCTCGCCCGATGCGGCAGCGGTCACGGCCCGACGGGACGGGCAACAGCGCGGCAACACTCACATCGCGAACACCGGGTCGATCGGCCTGATGTAGTCGATGCGGCAGTACTGCCCGGCCGATGTGCGGGCGAGCATGCCGGTCGCGACCAGGCTGTCGAGCACGTAGCCGCACGTCGGCGCGTCCATGCCCCACAGGCGCTGGCCCTGCGCGTGCGTCACGCTCAACGCGGGCTGCGTGGCGTATGCGTCCATGACAATCGTGCGCCACTCGGGCACGCTGCGGCGAAGCGGGGGCATGGGCTCCTCCTGCCACCAGATGGTCGACGAAGGCGAGGGCATCGCGAGGTCATCGGCTCTCATACGGTCGTCATCTCCTGTTCGTGGCCGGCCGTCCAGGCCGGGCTCGTGGCGCGGAGGGTGTGGTGCGGCACGGTGAGGACCGGGCACGGCGCCAGGCGGATGACCCGGTCGGCCACGCTGCCCAGGACGAGCCGACGCACCGGCCCATACCCATGCGTGCCGACGACGATCAGGTCGGCCCCGTGGGTGGCGGCGTACTGGGCGATTTCGCGGGCGGCCGGCAGGCCCGTCAGGACCTTCCGGATGACGGCCGACGCCTGCGTCGTCACCGGCAGGGTCCGCGCGGCGAGCATGCGTTCCGCGTCTGCCAGACTCTCCTGCTGCAGCGCCGAGAAGTCGAGGCCGGGGGCCTCGACGCTCCACGCCTGCTGGCGGGCATCGGGGATCACATGGAGCAGATGAAGTTCGCTGCCGTGGCTCGTGGCCAGCTCGCAAGCGACCCTGAGAGCATCGTCGGACGTTTCGCTGAAGTCGATCGCGGCGACGATGGTGCGGAAGACGGCCATATGCACCCCCCCTGTACCGCCCGGACACCCGGACTGCCTGAAGGGAATGCATCACGTGTGCCGTCTCCGCACGACCCGCGATCGGGGGCGTTCGCCGCGGCAGACCGGCGGTGGGGGGGTGAGGTCGGAGAATTGCCCGCCGGGTTGCGGAAAATCCCGGGACCACCTGATGGGCAATCGGCCCCCCGCCGACGAGCGTGAACGACCCGTCGCCGAGCGGACCGCCCTCCCGGCTCAGGCCTCGCCGAGACAGGCGAAGACGTGGCGATAGAAGTCGGGATGCGACTGCCAGGTCTGTCCCGTCACGATGCGGTCGTCGCGGATCGCCTGCTCCTCGACCACGTACGTCGCACCGCACGCCTCGATCTCCCAGCGGCAGTGCTCGTAGGCGGTCACGCGCTTGCCGCCGATGACGCCCGCCGCCGCGAGCACCTGCACGCCATGGCAGATGGCGAACACCCACTTCCCGGCCGCGTCGAAGGCCCGGACCAGATCGAGCACACGCGGGTCGTGCCGCAGATACTCCGGCGCGCGGCCGCCCAGCACGAGGATGGCGTCGTACTCGTCGGGGTTGGCCTCGGCGAACGTGAGGTCCGCCTCCGCGCCGTAGCCCGGCTTTTCGACGTACGTGTCCCACCCGGGTTCGAAGTCGTGGATGACCAGGTGCAGGCGGCGGCGACTCGGCGCGGCGATCAGCGGGCCGAACCCGGCTTCCTCGAGCCGTTGCTTCGCGTAGAGGCACTCGAAGCTCTCTCCTGCATCGCCGGTGATGACCAGAATCTGTCGTGGCATGGCTATTCACTGTCCTTGGGTGGGCGCTGTCCTGCCGCTTCATCACAGGACCGGTGCAACTGGGCCCACCAGCTGATGCGCACCGGGTTCGACGACGATAGCAGTGATAGGCTCACACTCGCCGTCCAATTTGCCGTCAGCGGTGAGACGTCACTCGGACTCAGGTCTGTCACTCATGAATACGCCGTCTGCTGACCTGTTCCAGCTCGCGTTCGACGCGTCCCCGACGGGCAAGCTCGTCGTCGACGAGGCGGGCACGATCGTGCTCGCCAATCGCGAGACCGCGCGCCTGTTCGGCTATGAGCTCGCCGAGCTCATCGGGCTGTCGGTGGAGGCGCTGGTCCCGGCGCGGTATCGATCCGGCCATCCGACGGTCCGCAAGGCCTTTCACCAGGCGCCGCAGTCGCGCCCCATGGGGGCCGGCCGTGACCTGTTCGGCATGCGCAAGGACGGCACGGAACTGCCGATCGAGATCGGCCTGAACCCGGTGCAGACCCCCGACGGCGTGATCATCCTCGCGACCGTCGTCGACATCAGCGCCAGGCGCGCGCTCGAGGGGCAGCTCAGGCAGGCGCAGAAGCTCGAGGCCCTGGGCACCCTGGCCGGTGGCATCGCCCACGACTTCAACAATCTCCTCCGCAGCATCGTCGGCTATTCGGAGTTGGCCAGCGGCGCCATCACGGATCCGCAGGCCCTGGCCGATCTCGAACAGGTGCGCGTGGCGGCGGCCCGGGGGCAGGAACTGGTGTTGCGCATGCTCGCGTTCAGCCGACCGAGCGACGCCACCACGGCGCCCGTCTCGCTGCCCGGCCCGGCGCGCGAGGCCGTCGCCCTCCTGCGCTCCACCATCCCTTCGCTGATCGAGATCCGCTATCGCGGCGAGACCGACGCGCCCCCCGTCCGCATCGACCCGACGCAGTTCCAGCAGGTGCTGATGAACCTGGTCACCAACGCGGCGCAGGCCATCGGCGATACCAGCGGTACCATCGACGTGACGCTGTCGACCTTCACGCCCGACGAGTCCTTCACGGCGGCCCACGCGACCTCGTCTCGGGGGCCGCACGTCTGCGTGACGGTCGCCGACTCTGGCCCCGGCATGAGCGAGGACGTGCAGCGGCGCGCCTTCGAGCCCTTCTTCACCACCAAGCCCGTCGGCAAGGGCACGGGGCTCGGGCTGTCGATGGTGCACGGCATCGTGCACGGCGCGGGAGGCGCGCTGCAACTGCAGAGTCGACCCGGCGCCGGCACGACCGTCCACGTGTACCTGCCGGCCGTGGTGCCTGACGCGTCTCAGCACCTCGCGCCCGATCCGGCTGAGCCCTCTGCTCCGCACGTGCTCTTCGTCGACGACGAAGAGGTGATCATGGAGCTCAGTCGACGCCAGCTCGTGAACGCCGGCTTCCGGGTCACGGCGTTTTCGTCCAGCCTGCAGGCCCTCGAGGCGTTCCGGCGCGACCCCGATGCGTTCTCGCTCGTGGTCACCGACAACACGATGCCCAAGCTGCCCGGCCTGCAGCTGGCCCGCGAGGTGCTGGCGCTGCGTCCCCAGATGCCTGTGCTGCTCGTGTCGGGGTTGGTCGACACGCTGGCCCCGGAAGTGATCTACCAGAAGGGCGTCGCCGGTCTGCTGCGCAAGCCGCACACAGGGGCCCAGCTCGTCGCTGCGGCACGAGCCCTGACCGATCGCACGCGCCTGCCTGCCGACGAATCGTCGGACTGACCGACTCGACCCTTCCCTCACACGGGCGTCGCTCCGCCATCGGGAACATCCCTTGCACTGCGCCAGGGCATCAGGGCGCGTGGCCGAGACATGACGGCTCGCCCCGCTTCCCGGGAGAAGACGCCATGAACAAGGACGAGATCAAGGGCAAGGTCGAGCAGGCGCAAGGCAAGATCAAGCAGGGCATCGGGTCGATGACCGACGATCCCGCGCTTCGTGACGAGGGACGCGCCGATGAGGCCGCCGGCGAGGCCCGCGAGGGCTACGGCAAGGTCAAGCGCAACGTCGGCGAAGCCATCGAAGAGGTGGGCGAGCGGGTCAAGCGCTAGCGCGCCGGGGCACCCGTACGAATCGCGTACGGGTGCCGCCAAACGGGTCACTCGACATCTCGCCAGATTTCTGGCCGAATTGTCGGCATGCAGCTCATCGCGGGCATCGACCTCGGCGGCACGGCCGTCAACTACACCCTCATCGACCTCGACGGACGCTTCCTCATCGAGGACCTCTGCGAACATCCGGCGCGCAGCGTCGAAGGACCGGATGTGTGCCTGCAACAGATCGAGGATGGGCTGGCGATCGCGGTGCAGCGGGTCGGCGCGACCCTCGAGTCGGTGATCGCCGTCGGACTCGACACCCCTGGCCCGGCCAGCGCCACGGGCGTGCTCAGCGCCCGGGGCTCCACCAACTTCGTGCACCCACAGTGGGCCGGCTTCGACCTGCCCGGCAATCTCACGCGCCGCCTCGGCCGGCCCGTCTGCTACCTCAACGACGGTAATGCGGGCGCCCTGTGGGGCCACTTCAACATCTTCGGCCACACGCCCGCGACGTCGATCTCGGCGATCGTCGGTACGGGACTTGGCGGTGGCGTGATCGTCGACGGCCGTGTCGTCACCGGGCGCGGCGGCTTCGGCGGCGAGTGCGGCCACGTGCTCATCCCGACGCAGCGCATCGCCGGGCTCGAGCACGTCGACCCGCAGTGCAACTGCGGACGCATCGGCGATCTGGAGTCGGTCTGTTCGCTCACCGCCATCCGCAACACCCTGCTGCCCACGTTCCTGAAGAAGTACCCCGGCCACGCACTCGCCACCCTCGACGTGAAGGATGCGGCCAAGAAAGTGCGCGGCCTGGCCGAGCGCGGCGACGCCATGTGCCGCGACATCTTCCGCGCTCAGGCGCATGCCCTCGGGCTCTTCTTCGATCAGATGGTGAACACCTTCGACCCCGATGCGCTCATCGTCGGCGGTGGGGCGATCGAGGCCTCGGCGGACTTCCAGGGCTGGTTCCTGTCGGAGATCCGCGCCGGGATGCCCGTGCAGCGCGAAGAGCAGGCCGACATCCCGCTGCGCATCATGCCCAACGGCGACACGGCCGGCGCCCGCGGCGCGGCGATCGAGGCGCTGCGCCTGGCCTCGTCCCGTTCGTGAGCGGCCGCCTGCGGTGGGCCGGGCTGCTGTTGTGCACGGCGTGCCTGCGGTCGGCCACCGCGCAGCCGCTGCCAGATACCGCCTACCCGCAGCAACGCGCGGTGCCAGCCGTCGGACACACGCCCCCGGCGCCGCCGGCGTCGCCG
>NZ_JALHPM010000127.1:0-20132 GCF_022842525.1 Luteitalea sp. | reverse complement strand
GACGCGCCACGCTCCCGCGCCAGCCGCGTCGCCTCGGCCACGAGCGGCGCGGCAGCGTCGGGGGTGGTGGCCAGCACACCGCCGTAGTTCACGAACGGCAGCGAGCAGAAGAACTGCCCGAACAGCCGGCTGCGGAACGCCACCACCGGCAGCACGCCGACGATGTGGCCGGCGTCGCGGGCGGCGAGGTAGATGGGCTCGTGGCCGAACACCGGGCCGAAGACGTCGCGCCAGGCCCACGCATGGTAGGCCGTCGCGTCCGGGTGCGCGGCGACGAAGGCATCCCACTCAGACGACGCGGTCTCGACCGCCACGCTCAAGGCCATGACAACCTTCTAGGCTAGCAGAGGTGCCTGGGACGAGCCACTCTGCGGGCGCCTGTTAACGGCAGGCCTCCGGGAGCGTTGACCCTCATGAATACCGGAGCGCTGGCAGGCCGCACACCGCGGCGCCCATCCGGCACGGGTGACACGATGAGCGATTTGACGCCAGTTTTCGGCATTCTTTCCGTTTTCGGATCCCTGAGCTTCCTCACCTGGGTCATCGTCGACGGCTTGCGGCGGAAGCACCAGCTGCGGGTCATGGCCGAGTTCCACGCCAAACTGCTGGAGAAGATCACCGACGGCAAGGAACTCGCGGAGTTCATGGACAGCCCGGGCGGCAACAAGTTCATCGACTCGATCAGCACCGAGCGGACGCATCCGGCGCAGCGCATCCTCCGGGCCGTGCAGGTGGGCATCGTGCTGTGTGCGGCCGGCATCGGGTGCCGCGTGGTGGGGTGGCAGAGCACGATCGTGGCGCGCGAGGCGCAGGAGGGCTTCGTCGTGCTGGGCATCCTCCTGTTGAGCGTCGGGATTGGCTATCTGGTGTCCGCGGCGGCCTCGTTCGGACTCGGACGAAGCCTCGGTGTCTACGACGCCGTCGGCCAGGCGTCGCGATAGACGACCATTCCGACGTGTGGGCTCATGCGACCCCTCCCTGCCGCGACGATGCTGGCGGAACTGTCCGTGACTGAGCGGACCGCTCCGCTGGCGCTCGACGAGGCGGAGTTCCGCGCCTTCCACGAGCAGACGGCGCGCAGCCTCGCCGCGTACCTGCGGCGCAGCCTCCCGGCCGACGCCGTCGAGGACGCCGTGCAGGAGGCGTACCTGCGGCTGCTACGGACGCCGCATGCCATTCTCCCCGTGGACGAGCGTCGGGCGTATCTGTACCGGATCGCCACCAACCTCGCCAACGACGCCTGGCGCGCCCGCAAGAAGGCGCCGCCCGGGCAGGGCCCGGAGCCAGACGCCCTGCCGGCCCGGAGGCCGTCAGATGCCACGCGCATCGACGTCACACGGGCCATGGACCGCCTCCGTGTGCAGGAGCGGACGATGCTGTGGCTGGCGTATGTGGAACAGGCGAGCCACCGCGAGATCGCGGCGGCGCTGGCCGTGAAGGAAGGCAGTGTGCGGGTGCTGCTGTCGCGCGCCCGCCAGAAGATGGCGGCAGCCCTGGGGATCCGCCGATGAGGTGCATGCGATGACCGACGACCTCTGCCCGCGGGAAGCCGAGGTGCTCCGCGCCTGCGAGTCGGGCACGTGGCCCGCCGACCTGGCAGACCACGTCTCGCGCTGCGACGCCTGCCGAGAGGTCCAGGCGGTGGCGCGCGTGCTGCGCGAGGCGGTCGATGCCGAGGACGCCGCACAGCTGCCGACCGCGCACGACATCTGGTGGCGCGCGCAGTGGCAGGCGCGGCAGGAGGCGAGGGCCCGCGCCATGCGTCCGCTGGATCGCATGGAACGCGCCGAGCCGCTGGTGGCCCTGGTCGCCGTGGTGGCCCTGCTCGTGCTCCGAGGCGATGTCCTGCTGTCGCAGCTCACGGGCTGGGCGACCAGCAACAGCACCGGCCAGGTCCTGCAGGCGGTGATGCCGCCCGCCCTGCTCCCCGTGCTCCTGGTCGGGGCCGGACTCGGCGCCCTGGTGTTCCTCGTCGGCATCGGCGCCGTGCTCGCCAACGATTGAGTGGGCGGCGCTGGGAGGGGCCGTAGGGTAGGGCCGGCTCTCCGAGCCGGCCGTCACGTCAGACCGCCGTCTCCTGACGGCCCGTTCGGAGAACGGGCCCTACCCAACCCCTGATGGCCCCTTCGCAGAGCGGGCCCTACCCAACGATCAACGCGTTACGATCTCCGGATGCGCTTCGCGATTCACGCGGCCCTCGCGTCCGCCGTTGCCACGCTCTGTTCGCTCACCCTGCTGGCGCAGCCCGGCACGGCACCGCCGCCGACGCGCAGCGCGCGCGACACCCACGTCAAGGCGGAACACCTGATCGCCATGCGCGACGGGACGCGGCTGCACACGGCGGTGTACACCCCGAAGGTCTGCCCGACTGGTGGCGCCCCGATCCTGCTGCAGCGCACGCCCTACAGCGCGAGTCCCTACGGCCCCGACACGTACCCGCAGGTGGCCGGGCCGTCGCGCGAGTTCGCCGACGAGCCGTGGGTCGTCGTCTACCAGGACGTGCGCGGCCGCTACCTCTCGGAGGGCGAGTGGGAGGAGGTGCGGCCGTACGTGCCGGGCAAGACGGGGACGCAGGTCGACGAGTCCTCCGACACCTACGACACCATCGACTGGCTCGTGAAGCACGTGCCCTGCAACAACGGCCGTGTCGGGATGTGGGGCATCTCGTATCCGGGGTTCTACGCCCTCGCGGCCCTGATCGACGCCCATCCGGCACTGAAGGCCGTGTCGCCGCAGGCACCGGTCACCGACTACTACCTGGGCGACGACTCGTATCACAACGGCGCCTTCATGCTGGCGCACAACTTCTCGTTCTACGTGCAGTTCCCGCCGCGCGGACCGCAGCCGCAGCGGCCCCAGCGCGACACGCCCTTCGAGTACGGCACACGCGACGGCTACCGCTTCTATCTCCAGGCGGGCTCGATTGCCGAGATGAGCCGCACGTACGGGCTCGACAAGAACCCGTACTGGATGCAGAACCACGCGCACACGAGCTACGACGACTTCTGGAAGGCGCGCTCGATCTGGAAGCACTTCCGCAACGTGACGCCGGCGGTGCTGGTCGTTGGCGGGTGGTACGACGCCGAGGACCTCAGCGGTGCGCTGCGCACCTACCGCGCACTGCGCGAGCAGAGCCCGAAGACCGAGACCCACCTGGTGATGGGCCCCTGGACGCATGGCGGCTGGGCGCGGGGGGATGGCGCGAAGACCGGCGAGATGGCCTTCGGGCAGGCGACCGGCGCGCACTATCGCACGGAGATCGAGCACCGGTTCTTCGCGCGGCTGCTGCAGGGCACGACGTCCGCCCCGCTGCCGTCAGCGTCGATCTTCGAGACCGGCGCCAATCGATGGCTCGGTGCCGACACGTGGCCTCCACGCGCCACGGCCCGCGCCTACTACTTCGCCGCCGACGGCACGCTCTCGACCACGGCGCCGACGATGACGGAGGGGCGCGATGAGTACGTCAGCGACCCGGCCAACCCCGTGCCGCTCGTGGGCGTCGAGGCCATCGGCATGCCGCGCGACTACATGGCCTCGGACCAGGCCTTCGCCGCAAAGCGTGACGACGTGCTGGTCTACAAGAGCCCCGTGCTGACCGAGGACGTGACCGTGCGCGGCCCGATTGGCGTGGACCTGCACGTCTCGACGTCGGGCACGGACTCGGACTTCGTGGTGAAGGTGCTCGATGAGGCCGGCCCGGGCGATCCCCAGGCCGGCAAGCAGATTCTCGTGCGAGGCGAGCCGTTCCGCGGCAAGTTCAGGAAGTCCTTCGAGACGCCGGTGCCGTTCACGCCGGGTGTGCCCGACACCATTCGCTTCGACCTGCCCGACGTGGCCCACACCTTCCGCGCCGGCCACCGCATCGTCGTGCACGTGCAGAGCTCGTGGCTGCCGCTGATCGATCGCAACCCGCAGACGTTCACCGACATCCCCAACGCGACGCCGGCGCAGTTCGTCAAGGCGACGCAGCGGGTCTATCGGCAGTCCGGCAAGGCCAGCCACGTGACTCTACCGGTGATCGGCAGGTAGGGCCGGTTCGGCGGGTAGGGCCGGTTCTCCGAACCGGCCGTCACCGTCAGACCATCGTCACCGTCAGACCATCGTCACCGTCAGACCGCGATCATGACGGCCCGTTCGGAGAACGGGCCCTACCCAGCGTGGTCACTCCACCCGCGAGAGCTCGTCGTACAGATAGGCCGCCGCGAGCACGCCGTTGTGGAAGTTGCCGAGGTCGAGCCACTCGTTCGGCGCGTGGGCGTTCTCGCCGGGCAGGCCGATGCCGAAGAGCACGCTCGGCAGACCGAGCACCTCCTGGAACGTCGACACCACCGGAATCGACCCGCCTTCCCGCACGAACACCGGCGTGCGGCCGAAGCCCTTCTCGATGGCCCGGCCCGCCGCCTGCACCCACGCGTTGTCGAAGCCCGTGGTCCACGGCTTGCCGCCGTGCATGTGCGTGACGGTGACCTCCACCGTCTTCGGCGCCAGCTTCTTCATGTAGTCCTCGAAGAGCTTGCCGATCGTCTGTGGATCCTGGTTGGGCACGAGGCGCATGCTCACCTTCGCCATCGCCTTGGCCGGGATGACCGTCTTGGCGCCTTCTCCCGTGAAGCCGGCGAGCAGGCCGTTGACCTCGAACGTCGGGCGGGCCCACTTGCGCTCGAGCGTCGAGTAGCCGGTCTCGCCGAAGGGCTTCGGCAGGCCGATCTCCTTGGCCCAGCGCTTCTCGTTGAACGGCAGCCGCGCGAACTCCTTCTTCTCGGCCTCGGTGACGTCGACGACGGCATCGTAGAAGCCGGGAATCTTGATGTGGCCGCTCTTGTCCTTCATCTGCGCCAGCATCTGCGTCAGCACCATCGCCGGGTTGGCGACCGCGCCGCCGTACGACCCGGAGTGCAGGTCCGTGCTGCTGCCGCGGACATCGATCTGGAAGTACGCCAGGCCGCGCAGGCCGTAGCAGATCGACGGCACGTCGCGATCGAACATCGGCGAGTCGCTGATGACGACGACGTCGGCCTTCAGCAGGTCCTTGTTGGCAGCGATGAACGTGTCGAGATTGGCGCTGCCGACCTCTTCCTCGCCCTCGAGCATCACCTTGATGTTGATGGGCAGCGTGCCCGACTCCTTCAGCGTCGCCTCGATGGCCTTGAGGTGCATGAAGATCTGGCCCTTGTCGTCGGCCGACCCACGGGCGTAGATCGCGCCCTCACGCACCGTGGCCTCGAAGGGTGGCGTCTCCCACAGATCGATCGGATCGACCGGCTGCACGTCGTAGTGCCCGTAGTACAGCATCGTCGGCGCGCCGGGGGCGCCCAGCCACTCGCCGTAGACGATCGGGTGGCCCGGGGTCTCGTGCAGGCCGACGTTCTTCAGGCCGATGCGTTCGAGCTCGGCCACGCACCATTCGGCGCAGCGGCGCACGTCGGGCGCGTGGTCCGGCAGGGCGCTGATGCTCGGGATGGCCAGGAAGCCCTTGAGTTGCTGGATGTATTCGTCGCGGTGCGTCTGGATGTAGTCGAGGATCTTGTTCATCGGGATGTCTCCACGGGCAACTCGAGCCTGTCGCCCCATTCCTTCCACGAGCCGACGTAGTTGCGCACGTGCGGGAAGCCGAGCAGGCGCAGGGCGAGGTAGCCGTGCGCCGCGCGATAGCCGCCCTGGCAATAGGTCAGCACTTCCCTGTCGGGCGTGACGCCGACCGGTCCATACATCGCCTGCAGTTCGTCGGCGCTCTTGAACGAGCCATCCGGCCGCAGATTCCTCGTCCACTCCACGTGTACCGCGCCAGGGATGCGGCCGCCGCGCGCCGCGCGCACCGCGGCGCCCGTGTACTCGTCATCCGATCGCGTGTCGAGGATGACGACGTCGGTGGCGGCAAGGCGGTCCCACACGTCCCGATACGACGCGATCCGATCGGCCGAGGGCGTCCCGGTCCATGAGGTGCCCTGCGGGGTGACCGGCTCGGCACTCACGGGATGGCCAGCGGCCTGCCAGGCCCCGAAGCCGCCATCGAGCAGCCGGGTGTGCTCGTGGCCGAAGTACTCGAGCGCCCAGAACGCCCGTGCGGCGCGCATGCCGGACTTCTCGTCGTACACCACGACATGGCGGGAGGCCGAGACGCCGCGTGACGCCAGCAGGTGCTCGAGAATCCACAGAAACGCCTTGAGCGGCGCCGGATCCGTGTCGATCAGGCTGATGCCGAACAGGTCGAGATGGACCGCACCGGGCAGGTGTCCCGCGGCCCAGGCCTCGGCCGGCCGGAGGTCGATCAGCAGCGGCGCGTCCGGGCCATCGAGGCTGTCGGCCAGGTCCGCCGGCGCGATGAGGAGATGGGGATTGGCATACCCCTTCGGGTTGGTCGCCATGGCCGTCATTGTACGAGGCTGCCGGGTTGGCTGGGGCCAATTGCCTTGAGACGGGACAAAGGCGAGCGTAGGATGCACTCGGCGGCCCTTTCCGCCAGGTGCCCATGACTGAACGCTTACGGACGCAGGACGATGTGCCTGTCGGCCGTCTGCGAGGCTTTCGACCGCGCGTGCGGTCGATCGACTCGCATGCCGACCCGTCGTCTCCACTGAACCTCGACAAGCTCATCCACGAGCGCCTGCGCCTCGCGATCGTCAGCGCACTTGCGGTCCGGGACAAGTTGTCGTTCAACGACCTCAAGACGCTGCTGCGCACCACCGACGGCAACCTGAGCGTGCACGCGCGCAAGCTCGAGGACGCCGGCTACATCAGCTGCACCAAGACGTTCGAGGGACGCCTGCCCCGCAGCGAGTACTCGCTGACGCGCGCCGGCCGCGTCGCGCTGGATCGCTACCTCGGGCACATGGAAGCGCTCATCACCGCGACCCGCGCCGGCAGCACGCGTCCGGTCGAAGACGAGATCGCGACGTCGTGATGTGACGACCGCATCGGGTGGGTAGGGCCGGCTGTCCCAGCCGGCCGTCACGGGAGACCGCCTCAGGCGACGGTGTTGGTCAGCGTCCCGATGCCGTCGATGCTGATGGCCACCTCGTCGCCGCTGGCGAGCGTGAACGCATCCGGCGGCACGATGCCCGTGCCCGTGAAGAGATAGCAGCCGACCGGGAACGTCGACTCGCGGTACAGCCAGCCGGCCAGTTCGTCGAAGCCACGCTTGATCTGCCCCGTCGTCGTCTCGCCTTCGAACGCCACCGACCCGCCGCGGACGATGCGCAGGCGGATGGCGGTGGTGGAGGGCAAGGGCGCCGCCGTGAACAGCACCGCCGGCCCGAGCGAGCAGCTGCCGTCGTACAGCTTGGCTTGCGGCAGGTAGAGCGGGTTCTCACCCTCGATGTCACGGGCGCTCATGTCGTTGCCGACGGTGTAGCCCACCACGGCGCCAGCCGCGTTGATCACCAGCACCAGCTCCGGCTCGGGCACCGACCAGGTCGAATCGCGCCGCACGCGCACCGTGCCACCAGGGGCCACCACGCGGGCCGCCGTCGACTTGAAGAAGAGCTCCGGTCGCGAGGCCTCGTACACACGGTCGTAGAACGTCGCGCCCCCGCTGTCGCGCGACTCGTCCATCCGCGCATCGCGGCTGCGGTAGTACGTCACGCCAGCCGCCCAGACATCCTGCGAGCCGATGGGCGCACGCAGCACCTGCGGCGTGGTGCCATCGACGTCGGCCGCCTGCGCGGCGTGTGCCTGCAGCGTCGCCAGCGGCGCGGCGTCCTGAAGCAGGGCGTCGAACGTCAGGTCGGGGAGTCGCAGCGAACGTCCGTCGGAAACGAGGACGAGCCCGTGGTCGGTGGCGTACAGCAGCATCAGGCGCTCCGGAGGTGCCAGTCATCGCCCGCGGGATCCACGCGCCCGTCCTCCGCCAGCTTCCGGAGGTGCGCGAGGACGTTCTGCCGCGCGGCGGGCTTCAGCGCGTCGGCCGTCGCAGCATACAGCCGGTCGACGATGGCGTCAGCCGTGGTGATGCCGGCGGCCAGGCATTCGAGGACTTCGCGCTCGCGGGTCATCCGGTGCGAGATGTACCCGCGCAGCAGCGAGGCCGGCATCAGGATGGGCTCGCCGTGCCCCGACAGGATGACGCGCGGCTGCAGGTCGAGCACCGCCCGCAGCGACTGCAGGTACTGCCGCAGGTTGCCGCCGTAGTCGGCCGGAATCGCCACGGTCGTGCCGTTGATGGCGAGATCGCCGCCGAGCAGCGTCCCGCTGTGGACATCGAACAGGCACGTGTGGTCCGGCGCATGGCCCGGCGTGAACAGCGCCCAGAGCTGGCCATCTCCGGCGGTGATCATCGGCTCCTTCTCGATCACCTGCCACGGCACGCCGTCGCCCTCGGGCAACGGGGCGCGCTTGCGGAACACGGCCTGTGGCCAGCGGGCATGCGCCGCGGCCGCGCCATCGATGTGGTCGGGATGGCCGTGCGTCACGATGACCTGCGCGAGCGGCCCGTCACCCTGCGCCCGCAGTGCCTCGTCGATGCCGTCCAGGAAACTGGCGTCGGCCGTCGGCGCATCGACGAGCGTCGGCACCTCGCCGTGCAGCACATAGGCGTGCACCGAGCCCTGCGCGTAGGGAGAGGTGTGCGTGGCAGTCAGGCGGGTGTGTCTCATGGCACAAGCGTCGCAATTTCAGAATGGCGGAATTTCACAATCGTCCTGCCACCGCCATCTTTGGCGATCGACGTCGACTGAGGTGCTGCAAGCCCGAAGGTCGGAAATTCTGAAATTCTGAAATTCTGAAATTTCCGACGTCGCCGCGCTTCTCACCATCAGAAGTAGTACTTCACTCGCACCGAGACGAAATCGCGGTCGGTGTACTGGCCAAGGAAATCGACGCCCTGGCCAGTGAACCACGCAGCCGACCCTTCGACCCAGAGATTGTCACGCACGTTCCACGCGCCCAGGCCCCGGACGAAGGCCGTCCCCTCGGTGGGGTCGACGACGGCGAAACCGCGCAGGACGCGGGTGTCGCGGACGAACTTGCGCTCGGCGCCGCCCACCAGTTGGACGCCACCCGTCGACGGCACACGCGCGGCTTCGGGGCCGACGGCCCATGCACGACGACCGATGACGTTGCCGAACGTCCGCCACGGCCCCACCGTCCAGTCGAGGCCCGCCCCCACCTGGAGACTGCGGCCATCGACGAGCCCGCCGCCGACCCCGGCCTGGACCGGCGTGTCTACCAGCATCGCGCCCTCGGCCCGCCATGTCACCGAGCCGCGGGCCGCTTCCGCGTCGCCGCCGACCATCGTGATCCGTGACCACCGCTCTTCGAGCACCACCGCCGGGTTGGGTCCCTGCGGCGAGACCCCGACCGCGCCGAGCGTCACCAGCGGGAACGCCTGCCATCCGCGAAAGACGCTCGCGCCGACGTCCACCCCGCGCAGGGGTCGGCTCACGCGCGCGCCCACGCTGCCGTGGCGCAGCGTGCGGGACGGGTCGCTCGCCAGGCGCGGCACCGACACTGGCTGCGCGCCGGGCACAGGAAGATCCGCCACGCAGGCAGCGGCGCTGCAGCGGTCGGCCAGCAGATTGAACGGCGAGGTGGCCTCGTCGAGCAGATCGTAGCGGCCGCGCCGGAACCACGGCACGTACACCGCGTCGACCGTCGTCTCGTGCGGCAGGAAGACCCGGCCACGCAGGGCCAGCACCGGCAGTCGCGCCTCGCCCCGTCCCTCGAAGAGGAACCGGCTGACGTCGATCGGGTTGACGAGATCGGTGGGCTGAATCTCGTCCAGTGTCCCCCACACCACACGCTGGAACCCCGCGGTCAGATCGAAGCGCGGCTGGCGATAGCGAGCGTAGATCTCCCCAGGCTGGTAGACGAAGTCCCTGACGCCGTCACTGCGGCGCGTGCCGGCCAGCACGTCGACCCAGCTGCCCGCGCGGATCACCCAGGCTTGGTCGACCTCGACGTCGACGGTGTCCTCGAGCCTGATGCGCATCTCGGTGGCGTCGACACCCGGCAGCGTGTCGACCATCACCGCGGCACTCCCGCGGTGGGTGATGCCGGGCTGCGCGTGCGCCACGCCGGCCGCCGCGCTCAGCGCGAGCGCTGCCAGCACGACGCATCGGGCACGTCTAGGCATGGCGAAGATGCTCGGCGGCGAACCAACGTGGCAGCAGCTTGATCATCGCCGGCAGGAGGAACACCTCGGCGAGGAACGCCACCGCCATGGTCAACGCGAGCAGGCCGCCGAACCAGCCCGACGGACGATAGTCCGACAGCAACAGCACCGAGAACGCGAGGGTGTTGATGATCGCCGTGGTCAGCGACGCCCGTCCCTCTTCCTCGGTGGCGATGGCGATGGCCTGGTCGGTGGTTCTGCCGTTGCGGGCTTCGCGGCGATAGCGGCTGATGAAATGGATCGTGTCATCGTCGACCACCCCGAGGGCGATGCTCGCGACCATCACGGTGGCGACGTTCATCGAGATGTCGAGCCAGCCCATCGCGCCGAGCACCACCAGCACCGGGACGAGATTGGGGACGATGGCGAGCACGCCGAACCGGAAGGACCGGAACACCAGGAAAATCACCCCGAACACCGAGACGAAGGCGGTGCCGAAGCTCCACACCTGCGACGTCACGAGGTAGTGGTCGAGCGTGGCGAACAGGCGGCCGGCGCCGGTGACCGTCGGCGTGATGCCGGTGCCGGCGAACATCGCGCGCGACAGGCGCTCGGCCTCCTCGACCTCGGTGAAGGCCTCGTCGGAACTCATCGACGCCAGCTTCACCATGATCTGCGTCCGCGAGTAGTCGGTCGAGACCACGCTCTCGAGCTCACGCCGTCCATCCTCCGACAGCCCGAAGACGAAGAGTTCCTGCGAGATCAGGTCGCCGTCGGTCGGCAGCCGCTTGCCGGCTCGGACGTCGGCCGGCGCCAGCGGCTCGTGGACGCGGGCCACGTAGTCGGAGAGGCCGATGACCTTCTTGACGTGGCCGAGCTGACCGAGCTGCTGCCCCAGCGCGTCGATGCGTCGGATCGCGTCCGGCGAGCGCAGGGACTCGGGCGGCCCTTCGAGCATCACCTGGAAGCTGTAGATGCCGGCCAGTTCCCGGTCCATCAGCTCGGCGGAGTCGTGCACGGGGTGACCGTCCTTGAAGAAGGCCACGTGATTGGTGTCCACGCGCAGTCGCAGCAGGCCGGACCCGACGACCAGCAGCAGGAGCGCGGCCACCAGCACGACCCGCGCGGGCTGGGCCGTGGAGAGGCGCCCGATCGCGCGCATCGGCCCGAGCAGCCAGCGCGCCTGTGGCGGCGGGGTGGCGGCGACCGGCACGAACGCCAGCAGCGTCGGCATCAGCACGATCGAGATGACGAAGTCGACCATCACGCCGAGCGCGGCGCCCATGCCGAACGTGCGCACCGCGTCGACGGGGCTCGTGGCCAGCGAGAGCAGCCCGAGCGCGGTGGTTCCGCTCGCCGCGAAGAGCGGCGTGATCAGGTGGCGCACGGTGTGTTTCCACGCGCCCTCGTGATCGGCGCCCTCGCGCCGGCACTGCGTGTAGTGCTGGATGATGTGGACGTCGTCGGCGATGGCCAGCACCAGCACGAGCGGCGGCAGCATGCTGGTCAGGATGTTGAAGCCGTAGCCGGCCCACATGTAGAGACCGACGGTCCACAGCGTGCTCACGAGCACGGCGAACACGGTCAGGACGGTCAGACGGACCGACCGGAACATGACCCAGAGCGCGCCGATGACGATGAGCAGGATCGGCGGCGTGAACAGGACCTGGTTGCGCAGCGTGACGCGGTTGTAGGTCTCGCTGATCTCCAGGCTGCCGTTGTAGTGGGCGGTGGCACCGGCGGGCAGGTGGCGGGACACCCGTGCGCGGATGTCGTCGAGCACGGCGCTGCGAATGGCGTCGATGCGCGCCTCGTCGAAGCTGACCACGACGGCGAGGACGCGTCCGCTGGTCGAGACGAGATCGCCGGCCAGCATGCGGTCGCCGAGGGCCGTGCGACGCACGGTCGCGGCGTCGATCGGGCCGTTGCGCGGCACCAGCGGCTCGACGAGGAGGTCGCCTTCCGACTCGCCGTCGTCCACCGGCCCGAGGCGCACCACGTTGGCGGTCGCCAGGCTCTGCACGCGGCGGACCGCGTCCACCTGCTCGATCTCGGCGGAGATGGTCCGCAGGGCCTCGAGCATGGCCGGCGCGAAGGCGTCGGCCGAGTCGATGGCGACGATCAGCGTGCGCGACCCGGGGAATTCCTTCTTGAGTCGCTCGTAGTCCTGGAAGACCGGGTCGTCCTGATGGAACCAGGCACTGATGTCGTTGTCCAGCGTGCGGATGTCGGCCAGAGGCGCGAGCGAGCACGCACCGAGCACCGACAGGATCGCCAGCAGGCGGCGCCAGTGCCACAGCCACGCCGTGAAGCGGTCCGCCGCCCCAGACAGGCCGGAGGGCGGACGGCTCATCGCGCCGGCTGTTCCAGAGCCCGACGCGAGAAGGCCTCGGGCGACAGGCCGGTGTTGTAGCGCGCCGTGGTCACGACCAGTTCCGTGCGCGTGCGATCGACATCGTGCGACATCACGGCCTCCATCACCGTCCAGACCCCGGAGATCTGCTCCAGTCGTCGCACCTGATACTGCTTGGCGCGGGTGCCGCGGCGGTCGAACACCTCGGCCTGCACGACCACGAAGTTGTCGGCACGGACCGTCGAGACGGCGGCAGGATACGTGAGGCTGGCGTCCTTCGCGATCGACCGGAGCCTGTACGCGGCGTGGGTCCGCCCGTCGGGTGCGGTCCACGTCGCCTTCGCGTCGAGCAGCTCGTAGGTGTAGTCCTCGAGCGCGCGACCGCCGATCTCTTCGTAGCTGAGGTCACTGCCGGCGAAGCTCTCCTGCCGTTCGGCACCGGCGATGCGTCGCACGCGCCCGAGCGCCGGCAGATAGAGATACCGGTCGTCGTCTCGGCCTGGACGCTCGAGGACGAGCAGGCCCGTGCCCCTGATGTCGTTGGGATAGGAGAACCGCAGGAGCACGCGGTCGCCGATGCCGTCGGCAGCAGCGGCGGTGCCGCGCAGTGATTGCATCTCCAGCGTGCGTTCGCGCTGTCGTCCCTGGCGGTCGAACAGGCGCATCCGCATCGCAATCACGGCGTCACGCCCGGTGTCGCGCGCGTCCACCTGACGTGCGACCCAGTCGCCCGTCGGTGTGGTGTTGCTGGTCTGGGAGGATTCCTCGGCGCTGAGGAGAAAGCTGAGGGCGCCGGGCACTATCAGGAGGATTAGTACGAGGAAGAACTTGACCAGGCGGGCCTGAAACTGCGAAGGCTCACCGTCCCTCCTGGAAGAGGTCGCTTCCAGGCGGGTTTGAAGGTATTGGAACGGATGCCCGTCGTCCCTCAGCTTGAGACGCATTATGTGAAATCTTTCACAAAGGCGTCAAGCGGAAAAATGCGTTATCACATGCACTCGACGCAAACTCATTGTTTTCCTGGCGTTACGGGCTATCCAAGGATGTGAATCAGCCGCTCAGGGCGTGGCCGGAGCGGGCTCGGCGGGCTGGAACAGGGCACACACGGCCCCCGCGGGGTCGCGGATGACGGCGAACTGGCCGGCCCCCATGTCGGTCGGCTCGCGCAGGAGCTCGCCGCCGCGCCCGACCGCCTCGTCCACCGCGAACTGCAGGTCCATCACGATGAAGTAGACCATCCACTGCGCGGGGAGGCCCTCGTTGACGCCGCGGGCATGGCAGATGCCGGTGACGTCACGACCTTCGAGGTTGGTCATGGCGAAGTCGGCGTAGCCGTCCATGTCCACCTCGCGGTACTCCCACCCGACCACGGCCCGGTAGAAATCGCGCACTTCGGTGGCGTTGTCGACCGTGAGGTCGACCCAGCCGACCTGTCCGGGTTGAATGTCTTCTGGCATGGCGGATATCGGGAGTCGGGAATCGGATGCTGGGTAGGGCCCGCTCTCCGAGCGGGCCGTCACGGCCGGTTCGGAGAACAGGCCCTACCCGGAGGTCGCCTCGATCTTCTCGTACGACGCGACACGCGCACGGAAGGCCTCGGGTATCGGGCTGGGCTTCTGCGTGGCGTAGTCGTAGAACACCTGCGCGGATCGGCCGGTGGCCATCACCGTCTCGCCGCGCAGGACTTCGTAGGCGGCCCAGAAGCTGGTGCGCCGCAACTCGGTGACGGCCGCACGGATGGTGAGCACGTCCCCCGGATATGCCTGGCCGCGGAAGTCGACACTGGCGTGGACGATCGCCATGCCGGTGAAGGGGACGTCCGGCACGACGGCCTTCCAGTAGTCGATGCGCGCTTCCTCGAAGTACGACAGGTAGCTGGCGTTGTTGACGTGCCCGAACGCATCGCAGTCGCCCCACCGGACGCGGATGGTCGTGGCGAAGGTGAAACGCGGCGTGCTCACGCCGGGGCCACCTCGCTCATCACGAGCGTGCGGGCCTGCTCCATCTGGTGGCGGTAGGCCTGCCATCCGGCGAAGTTGTTGTAGCGCGTCGCGTCGGCCGCAGCGACGGCCACGTGCTCGAACGGCGACCAGTGCCCGGCATCCAGCAGGCGCTGGTGCAACACCTTGTCGGCCTCGATGTCGCGGGTACCGACGTGCGTCAGGTAGCTGACCCGGGCGCACCGCGCCACCGAGACCTGCTTCTGCTCCTCGACCGGCAGCAGCAGGTCGTCTTCGCCGAGGAACGGCAGGTGCCAGTCGCCGGCGCGGCGCACGACCGGGGTCGATTGCGCGAACGCCGCCCGCATCAGGTCGGCCAGCCGCTTGATCTCGGGCTGGGCGTCGGGATGGCAGCGCAACGTGAAGAAGTTGTCGTAGGTCGTCGCCGACACGATCACGCTCGTCCACATCCAGGGCTCGAGCACGCGGTTGACGATCTGCTTGTGCACGCCGGCCGCGCGCAACTGCTCGGCGTGCGCCAGGGCCGCATCGCGTGCCGCCAGCCAGCCGGCCTCGGCGGCGCGGGCCGACTCGGCGTCGAGCACGTCGTGGGCCTGCATCCCTGCCTGGTTGCGTCCCCATTCGACAGGAATCACCGGGTCCTCACGCAGCTGCTGCATCAGCTTCGTGGTCGGAATGGCGCGCGAGCTCGACGCGTTGCGCGAGAACATCCGGTGGGTGTTGAACTCGGACAGGACGAACCGCGGAAAGCGCAGCACGAAGGTCGTGAGGCGCTGCCCCGCCGGGTTGACGCTGTCGAGCAGGACCTCTGCGTGATACGCCACGGTTACTCGTCCTCCTCGTCGTCCTTCGCGCTGCGGTGGTAGCGCGAGTACTCCTCGAGGAAGGTGAGCGTGTCGAACCTGGTCATGCGGTCGAAGAACAGCACGCCGTCGAGATGATCGGCTTCGTGCTGCACCACTCGGGCCTGGAAGTCGCGCAACTCGAGCTGGAACGGCTTGCCCTTGCGGTCGAGCGCATCGACGCGGATGTGCGTGTACCGCGGCACCTTGCCGCGGATGTCGGGAATGCTCAGGCAGCCTTCCCAGTCCTCGACCCTGGCCTCGGACAGCGGCGTCACCACCGGGTTGACGAACGGCAGCACCCGCAGCTTGCCCTTGCCATCGTCGAGCCCGGCCACGAACAACCGGACTCCTTCGTGGACCTGCGGCGCCGCCAGGCCGATGCCTTCGTACTCGAGCATCGTGTCCATCATGTCGTCGATGAACTTCTGCATCACGGCCGCACGCACTTCGGCGGGGTCGAGGGCACGCGCGCGGCTGCGCAGCACCGGGTGGCCCATGCGGGCGACTTTGAGAATCGACATCGGCATCGGGTAGGGCCCGTTCTCCGAACGGGCCGTCAGCGGTCGAGGGTAGGGCCCGTTCTCCGAACGGGCCGTCAGCCCCCCGCGGATCGGTCAGCTGTTACGCAATGGTGATCGTCTTGTCCAGGTAGACGTCCTGGAGCGCATTGAGCAGCTTGACGCCATCGGCGAACGGGCGCTGGAAGGCGCGACGCCCGAGGATGAGCCCCATCCCGCCGGCGCGCTTGTTGATCACCGCCGTGCGGACCGACTCGGCGAAGTCGTTCGACGTGCTGGCGCCACCCGAGTTGATGAGGCCGATGCGGCCCATGTAGCAGTTGGCGAGCTGGTAGCGCGTCATCTCGATCGGATGGTCGCCCGGAATCAGCTGGCTGTAGACAAGCGGGTGCGTCTTGCCGAACTTCAGCGCGTTGTAGCCGCCGTTGTTCTCCGGCATCTTCTGCTTGATGATGTCGGCCTCGATGGTCACGCCGAGGTGGTTGGCCTGGCCCGAGAGGTCGGCCGACACGTGGTAGTCCACGTCCTTGGTCTTGAACGCGGGGTTGCGCGTGTAGCACCACAGCACCGTCATCATCCCCAGCTCGTGGGCGCGGGCGAAGGCGGCACTGACTTCCTGAATCTGGCGGGTCGATTCCTCGGAGCCGAAGTAGACCGTGGCGCCGACGGCCACCGCGCCCATCTCGAACGCCTGCTCCACCGACGCGAACATGATCTGGTCGTAGCGGTTCGGGTAGCTCAGGAACTCGTTGTGGTTCAGCTTCACCATGAACGGGATCTTGTGCGCCCACTTGCGCGCCACCGAGCCCAGCACGCCGAGCGTGGAGGTCACGCAGTTGCAGCCGCCTTCGTAGGCGAGCTTGACGATGTTCTCGGGGTCGAAATAGATCGGGTTGATGGCAAAGCTGGAGCCGGCCGAGTGCTCGATCCCCTGGTCCACCGGGAAGATCGAGACGTAGCCACTGCCGGCCAGGCGCCCCGAATTCAGGATCTGCGAGTAGTTGCGCAGCACCACCGGCGACCGGTCGTTGCTCGCGAACACGCGATCGATGTAGTCGGGACCCGGCAGGTGCAGGGTGTCCTTCGGGAAGCCCTTCGCCTCGTAGGTGAGCAGCGCTTCGGCGTCGGCGCCAAGCAGGGTGTGGATCTCGGACGTCGTGATGGTCGTGGCGGTCATGAATGATCCTGAAACGGGAAGAGCGCGGGCCGATGAGCCCCGCAGAATTGTAACGCGGGGGCCCTACCCCACGGCGGCGGCGGCCGCGTGGCCGGAAACGACGGCCCCCTCGATGGTGGCCGGCAGGCCGGTATCGGTCCAGTCGCCGGCCAGCAGCAATCCCTGGACAGGAGTGTGGACGCCGGGGCGGACTGGTTGCCCGGCTGCCAGCGAGAACGTCGCGTTGGGCTCGCGGACCACCCGGATCCGCTGCACTTTCGCCTGCCTGAGCTCCGGCAGGGCCTCGCGCGCTTCCCGCAGCGCCAGTTCGGCCAGTTCGTCGTTGCTCCGCCGAAGCACGTCATCGGCCCCACTGGCCACCAGCGTGAAGTGCGAGGCCGTCTCGCCGAACGCCCACCGCTTGTCGAACATCCACTGAAAGGTCCGCTGGGGCAACCCGACGAACGGCGACGGCATGGCGCCGCGCTCGAGCCACAGGTTCACCGACACGATGGAGGAGGAGGCGCGCGTCGCCTCGCGCGCCAGCAACCGCTCCAGTGGCCCCGTCTCGCTGCCGCGCAACACGCCTGCCAGACCGAACCAGGGCACCGCGACGATGACGGTGGCCGCCCGAATCGAGGTGCCCCTGGTGTCCACATAGCCGATGCGCTCCCCCGCGAGGACGACGCGAGAGAGGGCGTCGAGCTTGATCTGGCCGCCCCGGGCTTCGAGATAGGCCTGAGCCGGCGCGCCGAAGACCTGGTGCAGCGGGCGCGCGGGCACGCCAAGGGCGGCGTCGAACGGATCGTCGCTGAAGATCTGCCCGAGAATCCGCACGAACAGCTCGGCCTCGGCCACGTCCGCCGACTGATTCAGCGCGGCGATGGCCAGGGGCTCCCACAGCAGGGTGATGAGTCGGGGCGTCTGGCCATGCCGGGTGAGCCACGCCGCGACCGTCTCGCCCGGCCGCACGGGTACCGGGTCCCCGTGGGTGATCACCCGGCGCGCCGCCGCCAGGCCTTTCATGATCCGGGTAGCCGCGTACCGATCCGCCCAGGACAGCGCCTTCCAGCGCAGGAGACCGCCGGCCAGGTGCAGCGGCGGACGCCAGTCCGGGCATTCGAGGCGGGTGATGGCCCCCGTCGCGTCGACGCACGTGAAGGCGAGCTGCTTCTGGAACTGGACGGCGTCGGATGCCCCGACCCTCGCCAGGTAGCGCCGCGTCTCGTGGTAGCAGCCCATCAGGACATGCTGGCCGTTGTCCACGTACTCGCCGGACTCGCGGTCGAGGAAGGCGGTGGCACGCCCGCCCAGCTGGCCACGCGCCTCCAGCACGAGCACCCGGGCGCCGCGCTCGGCCAGGGCGCATGCGGCCGCGAGGCCCGCACACCCCGCCCCGATCACGATCACGTCGGGAGACGTCATTTCGCGACGCGCAGCCCGTCGGCCGCCGGCGAGGAGGCCATCGTCCGAAGCCAGGTCGTCAGGGCCAGCCAGGCCTTGTGGAGCTTGGGCACGCGGACCCGGCCCGCGAAGACGTCGTAGTCCCGCGCCGCGATCCGCGTCAGCAGATTGCGATAGATCGCGCCCATGATGCGCGCGGCCACCACCCGACGGGCGTCCTCGGGGGGCAGGGCGGCCTCAGCCCGGGCGAACTGCTCACGCGCCCGCAGCGCCTGTCGCTCGAGCAGGGCCGAGACGCCCGGTGTGAGTCGGCCGGCGCGGAGGTCGGCCTCGGTGACGCCATGGGCCGCCAGTTCGTCGAGCGGCAGGTAGAGCCGGCCGCGGGCCAGATCCGAGGGAATGTCGCGCAGGATGTTGGTCAGCTGCAGGGCGAGCCCGAGTTCCTCGGCGTACTGCCGCGTGCCCGGGTTGCGGTAGCCGAACACTTCGATGCAGATCAGGCCGACGGTGGACGCCACCTTGTAGCAATAGGCCCGGAGTTCACAGAAGGACTGGAAGCGGACCGGCTCCAGGTCCATGGCGCACCCGTCGATCAGCTGATCGAACGGGAGCCTCGCGACGGGAAAGGCCCGGGTGACGGCCTGCAGCGCCTGCCCTTGCGGCGTCTGCGGCTGGCCGCCCTCGAAACACGCGGCCACCTCGTCGCGCCACCGTTGCAGCCCGGCGCGGCGCTCGGCCAGCGGGCGCTCGTCATGCTCGTCCACCTCATCGTCCACCGCCCGGCAGAAGTCCCAGACAGCCGTGATCGCATGCCGGCGATCGGGCGACAGGGCAAGGAACGAGTAGGCGAAGTTGGTGTCGCGACCCACGGTGACAGCTGATTCTAGCAACGCCGCCGCTGCCCCCGCGGGGGCGCCGCTACAGGCCCGGCGGCCAGACAATCGCGCCGACGGCAATCCGCGCCAGGTCGCGGCGCGTGATCACGGGTCGTTCGTGCAGGGAATGCTGGCGCACCTCGAGGGTCTTCCTGAGCACCGTCGTGCCGCCGATCCACGTGGCCCGCAGCTCGTAGCGCAACCGCCCTCGCACGTCGTCGCACACGGCGCGCCCCTCGTCGAACAGCACCCGCGTGCGGGTGCCGAGGTCGGCCACGACCCGGCGCCAGGGGTCGTCGATGGCGTCGCCGTCGAGCACGTCGAGCCGGGCACCGTGGCGCCCGAGGACGTCGGCCGGGACGTAGAGTCGCTGGCGCTGGCGCCAGTCCTGGCCGAGATCCTGCCAGAAGTTCGCCAGTTGCAGGGCCGTGCAGACGGCATCGGAGCGGCGCGCGGCGGCCTCGTCGTGAACGCCCGCGATGCCGAGCACCAGCCGCCCCACCGGGTTGGCGGACCGGCGGCAGTAGTCGAGCACGGCCGCCCAGGTGTCGTAGCGGCGGGTCGTGACGTCCTGCGAGAAGGCCGACAGCAGGTCGTCGAACAGATCGGGCGCGAGCCGGCAGCTGGTGATGGTGTCCTGCACCGCGACGAAGGTGGCCCGGACGTCGTCGGCCGGAACGGCACCGACGGCGACGGCCTTCTCGGCGGCGGGCACGCCGCCCCGCCGGAGGGCACGCCACTCGTCGAGCCAGGCGAGGCGCTGAGACTCGGCGGCGTCGCCTTCGTCGGCGAAGTCGTCGGCGCTGCGGGCAAACGCATACACCGCCGCCACGTGCGGCCGCATCGAGGCCGGCACCAGGCGCGAGGCCACGGGAAAGTTCTCGTAGTGGGCGGCCGCCACCTGCTGGCACCGCGCGTAGGCCTGATCGACGTTCACCGGGCTACAGCGTAGTTCATGGCTCAGGGGTCAGG
>NZ_JALHPM010000126.1:0-20219 GCF_022842525.1 Luteitalea sp. | reverse complement strand
CGTGCACGAGCAGGCGCTGCGCCGTGCGCCGCCACCACACGTTGTCGCTGCCGAGTGCGGCCACCAGCTGGGCGTCGGTCGCCGACCCGAGCGCCGGGCGCTGCACGACACGAGTGGCGGCGGGGCCGGTCGTGGCGACGACGCGGTAGATCCGGCCGCGGTCCTTGCCGGTCGAGAGCACTTCCGGCGTCTTCTGCAGGTCGCTCGACGCCCACTCCGGGTGCTCGATGTACGGACGGTAGTAGTCGATCACGTACAGGGCCCCCTCGGGGCCGACGTAGAAGTTGACCGGGCGGAACCAGCTGTCCTGCGACGCCAGGAACTCCATGTCGCTGCGGGCGCGGCTGGCGACGAACGTCGAGCCCTTCGGCGTCAGCACGTCGCGGTGCACCAGGTTGTGCACGGGCTCGGCGATGAAGGTGGTGCCTTCGTAGCCGGCCGGGAAGGCGCCGCCGGCATAAACGGTCAGGGCGCACGCCGACGTGAACTGCCCGGCCTCGGTCAGCAGATCGAAACGCGCGCCGTGCGTGATCGGCATGATGTTGTTGTTGCCGTGGTCGGAGATTTCGGCCATCGCGCTCGGCAGCAGCAGGTGGGGATTGCGTTCGAGATAGCGTGCCGCGATCACCTCGTGCCGCTGGTGGATCGAGTTGTTGTGCGCGAAGTAGTGGCCGTAGACGTCGAAGGCATTGCCGTACTGCGTGCGGCTCGACAGCGCCTCGATGCGGTGGACGTCGGGCTTGAGGCGGACGCCGCGGCCCCGGGCGTCGAGGGGCTTGCCGCCAGGCATCGCCGCGAAGGTGAGATCGGTGCCCTTGTCGCCGAACAGGTCGCGATAGATGACCGGCTCGGATCCGCCCGAGTGCGCCAGGTAGATCCAGTTGTCGAGGCCGAACACCGGGTGGTTGACGGCATGCTGCGGGTTCGTCTTCGCGAACCCGGTGAGCACGACCTCGCGCGTATCGGCCCTGCCGTCGCCGTTGACGTCCTCGAAGTAGACCAGGTCGGGCGGGCTGGTCACCAGCACGCCCTTGCCGTAGCGCATGATGCCGCTCGGCAGGCGGAGGTTCTCGGCAAACAGCGTCGACGACTCGAAGCGGCCATCGCCGTCCTTGTCCTCGAGCAGCTTGACGCGGCCGGTCGGGCTGACGTCCAGCGGATACCCCGGCATCTCGACCACCCACATGCGGCCGAGTTCGTCGATGTCCATCGCCACCGGACTCTGCACGTCCGGCTCGTTGGCCACCAACTCCAGCCGGAAGCCGGGCTCGAGCCGGATCATCGCCATCGATTGCTTCGGGGTGTAGGGGGGCGCGGTGGGGCCCGCCTGGCCGATGAGAGCGCTGCCGCCAGCGAGGACGGCAGCCGTGACGGCTCCACCCAGGACGATCGATCGAGTCAGCACCTGCGACACCCTTGCGTTGGAGGGCCCCGGACGCGCCTGCGGTCCGGAGCGACTGCGTTTGCGACAGTCTACCTCGCGCCGCTCGCGGACGGTCACGGCCGGCGTGTGGTCCGTGCGACCATGGGCGCCGGAGCCTCCCGATGCGCATCCCCATCACCATCCTCGCGTGTGCCGTTGCCGCCACCATCGCCCTCCTGACGGGCCCGAATGCCGTGGCCCAGGCGCCCGTCGCCGCCACGATGGCGTGGCCGGGCGGCGCCAGGATGGCGCTCAGCCTCAGCTTCGACGATGGGCGCGAGAGTCAGGTGACCGAGGGCCTGCCCGTGTTCGCACGGCATGGCGCCCGCGCGACGTTCTACGTCGTGCCCTCGGCCGTGGAGCGGCGCCTCGCCGGCTGGAAGCAGGCCGCCGCCGCCGGCCACGAGATTGGCAGCCACTCGCTGACCCATTCGTGCAGCGGCAACTTCCTGTTCTCGCGGCAGAAGGCTCTCGAGGAGCACTCGCTGGAGCGGATGCGCGACGAACTGGTGACGGCCAACCGGCGGATCGTCGACCTGCTCGGCGTCACCCCTCGCACGTTCGCCTACCCGTGCGGACAGACCTACGTCGGGCGGGGGCGTGGCACGCAGAGCTATGTGCCGATCATCGCGGAGCTGTTCGTGGCGGGGCGCGGCTGGCTCGACGAGGCGGCCAACGACCCGTCGTACGTCGATCTGGCGCAGACGATGGGTGTGGAGATGGACGGCAAGGACTTCGCCCAGGTGCAGCCGCTGCTCGA
Organism: Luteitalea sp.; assembly: GCF_022842525.1. Taxonomy (NCBI): domain Bacteria; kingdom Pseudomonadati; phylum Acidobacteriota; class Vicinamibacteria; order Vicinamibacterales; family Vicinamibacteraceae; genus Luteitalea; species Luteitalea sp. The sequence goes on along the minus strand of NZ_JALHPM010000126.1, from coordinate 18,036 downwards.
CGAGGCCCGCACGCGCGGCGCCTGGCTGGTGCTCGCCGGTCACGACATCGGCGTCGGCGGTCGCCAGACCACCCGCATCGCAATGCTCGACGCACTGCTGACCTACGCGAAGGATCCGGCCAACGGCATCTGGCTGTCCACCGTCGCCGAGGCCGCGGATCTCGTGGCCAGACGCCAGGCCCGGTAAGGCGACTCCGGTGGTACCCTGCGCCCCGTGCGCATCGATGCCCACCAGCACTTCTGGCACTACGACCCGGTCGACCACGCGTGGATGAGTGAGGCGATGGGGGTGTTGCGGCAGGACTACCTGCCTCGGGATCTCGCGCCGCAGTTGCGGGCCGCCGGCGTCGACGGGACGGTGGCCGTGCAGGCACGGCAGCGGCTGGACGAGACCGCGTTCCTCCTGGACCTCGCCGACAGCGCCCCGTGGATCAAGGGCGTCGTCGGGTGGGTCGACCTGCGCGACCCCGATCTCGGCGAGACACTCGAGGTGCTCGCTGACCACCCGAAGCTCGTGGGCGTGCGCCATGTCGTGCACGACGAGCCTGACGACGACTTCCTCCTGCGCAGTGACGTGCGGCGCGGCATCGGGTGGCTTCGCGCGTACGGCTTGACGTACGACCTGCTGCTGTTCCCGAGGCACCTGTCACGAGCGGTCCGGCTGGCCGAGGAGTATCCCGACCAGCCGTTCGTGCTCGATCACATCGCCAAGCCCCTGATCCGCGACGGCGTGATCGAGCCCTGGGCCAGCGACCTGCGCCGGCTGGCGGCGTGCGCCAACGTGACCTGCAAGCTGTCGGGGATGGTCACCGAAGCGCGCTGGGACGCCTGGCGGCCCGAGCAGCTGTGGCCGTACCTCGACGTCGCCCTCGAGGCCTTCGGGCCTGACCGTCTGATGATCGGATCGGACTGGCCCGTCTGCACGCTGGCCGCCGACTACGCGAGGACGATGGAGGTCGTGGTGACGTATGTGGAGCGCCTGGGCCGGGAGGCGGCCGAGGCGATGCTCGGAGGGACCGCGGCGCGGGTGTACGTGCTGCAGGGAGCGCTGAACGCAGGAACGGGGCGCCCTTCTCGCGAAGAGTCACCCCGTTCGTGTGGTCATTCCGATCCTGAGCCCTGAGCCCCGCTCTATGCCGCTTCGGCCTTGCTGCGCTCCGCCACGGGCTTCAGCTGCAGGTCGGGAATTGGCGTGCCGGCAAACAGCTTCTGCAACGGGATGGCCATCACTCTCGCCCAGCGCACCGATCGGCTGACGCGGGCGCTGTCGGTGGCGATGCCGGTGTTGGCGTACATCTGCCGGTAGAGCTTCGAGATCAGCAGGAACATCAGCCGCGCCTTGAGCGACTTGAGGATTCTGGCGCGCTTCCAGATGCTCTTGGTGGAATAGAAGCGGTCCCACACGCCCTGCGTGCGCTCGCGGATCTCCTGCGCACTCATCACCGGGTGCTCGACGTACACCTTGGGGCGCACCGCCTGCGGGATCAGCCAGTGACGCGTCACCGGGATGCCGTTGACGGCCTCGGGCGACTCACCCTGTGCCTTCTCCCACGCGGCGAAGTCGAGCGTGCCCGGGAACGGGGTCAGCATCACGAACTGCGCGAACGTGACGTCGGAGCGTTCCGCCACCGACAGGCACGCGTCGAAGGTCTCGGGCTTGTCGCTGGGCAGACCGAAGATGAACGACCCGAGCACGTGGACGCCGTGCTTGCGGAACTGCTGCAGGCGCGTCACCAGCTCTTCGCCGGCGACGTTGAAGCCCTTGTAGACGTCCTTCAGGCCTTCGGGCGTCACCGACTCCACCCCGACCAGCGCGCCCTTGATGTTGGCGCGGCGCATGGCGTCGAGGAACTCCGGGTCGTCGGCCGCTTCCATCGTGATCTGCGTGAAGAACACGGTGTCGCTGGGCAGGCGCGCCAGTTCCTCCATCAACTCGAACCGCTCGGCGCGGATGGCCTGCAACTCCTCGAGGCGTGCCGGGTTGTCGCGGCGTGCCGCCATGCGCAGGTCCTCGAGCGTCACGGGGTAGAAGTTGTCGTCGGCCAACGCGATGAAGCGGAAGCCCTGGCGGCGCAGGCCGAGGATTTCCTGGACCACGACGTCGACGCCGCGGTTGCGTGGCTTCTGGCCGTCGGTGCGCCACACCGAGCAGAACGAGCAGTGCTTCGGGCAGCCGCGGATGGTCTGCACCGAGGCCCACATGTACTTGCCCTTGGGCATGAGGTCCCAGCGCCCCGGCTTGAAGTCGCTGCCTTCGATCCGCCCGCCGTCGTAGAGCGGCTTCAACGCGCCTGACGTGGCGTCGGCCAGCACGGTCGACCACACGGCGTCGCCATCCCCGACCACGACCGCATGGGCATGGCCGAGGTCACGCGCCTCATCCGGATACAGCGTCGCGTGGATGCCACCAAAGACCACCGTGGCGCCGGCGGCGCGTGCCGCGGCCCCGACTTCGTAGCCGCGCAGCGCATTGCCTGTATGGATGCTGATGCCGACGATGTCACCGGCAGCGATGGTCGAGACGTCGATCGGCTCGAGCGTCTCGTCGCACAAGACCGGCGGGCCGTAGGTGTCGGGTGTGGCCGACGCCAGCACATACATCCATCGCGGAGTGATGACGCCGATACCGAAGGCGACGTGGCTGGGATTGACGAGATGGACCTTCATGGAACGAGGGCGTCCCCTTCCTCGGAATACAGGCGCTTCACCTGACCGTCGGCCACTTCCATCTGGGCCATGACGGCTTTCGTGTGGATACCGGCGAGCCGTGGTGTGCATCCCGCCTGCAACTGCGTCGCACGCAACTGCGACAGGACGACGAACTGAAATGCCCCGATGTCATCGGGTCGCTTGACCATGGTGCCCGGCCTTCCGAATCGGTGAACGGCCGTGTCCACCGAGATCGTGCTGACGGAAACGGGAGTCCCAGGCTCACAGCGCGACCGCAACGGACGGCGGCGACGAAGGCTGGCTCGTGACGATAGGGGAGCGTAGCACAGGCATGCCACGCGGCAGGTGTCGCGACGGCGCCGCTACGAGACGCGCCGGGCGTATCGCAGCAGCAGCACGGTGATGGCGACGAGCATCGCCGGCAGCAGCGTGCCCGCGAAGCCGTAGGCCTCCCACGCCGGTGTCGCCCCATACGCGCCGATGAACTGGACCAGCAGCGCCACCAGCGACAGGGCAAAGGCCGTCGGGGCCCATCGCCGCCGCCCCAGCAGTCCGACCGACCCGGCCAGGCCCGCGCCGACCGCGAGGCCGAAGGCCGCGGTGAGCCAGCCCGGCGTCGCCTCGTAGACCGCACGGTCGGCGGGCGCCATGGCGGCCAGTTGCTCCGGCCCGATCGAGACCTGCAGCACGAACATCAGCAGGCCCATCAGGTTCCAGGCGACGGCGGCGCCGGCAATCAGTCCGTGCATCTTCGGGCGTGGCGCGAGGGCATCAGTCATGGGCATGTCCCTGGTGACGTGGTGGGCGCGCCGCGTCTGACCGACGCGTCACGCGCGCGCCGGGCCGTCGTAGCCCGGCGGTGGCCGAAACCCGCCAATCTCGCGCGCCAGGGCCTGGGCGAACGCGATGGACGTGGCGTCCTCGTGATAGGGCGCCATGATCTGGAGCCCGACGGGGAGTCCGCTCTTCGAGAGCCCGACCGGCGCCGTCGTGGCCGGGCACCCGGTCAGCGTGGCGGGCGCGATGTAGCTGAGGAAATCCCAGAACGGGTGCGATCCGCCTTCCGGAAACGGGATGGTCCGGACGTCGGCATGCGAGCGGTCGTGCGCAAACGCCGTCGTCGGCGTCGTCGGCAGCAGGAAGACGTCGACATCGGCGAAGTACCGCTCCCACAGCGCGCGGCAGGCGAGCCGCTCGAGGTTTCGCGCCTGCCAGTCGGCGAAGGTGCTGAGGGCGCCCGCCCCGATCGCCGGCGGACGGCCCGGCAGCATCGCCCGCATGGCCGGCCGCGCCTCCTCCGGCGTCATGCTGTAGTCGAAGGCGCCGAGATGGAACAGGTAGGTGTCGATCAGCGCCTCGAAGCGGATGCCGGCGGGCCAGCCGTGCGTGACGGTGGCGCCGGCGCGCTCGCAGGCACGCACCGCGTCCGCGAGGACGGCCGTCGTCTCCGACGAGACCGGGACGGCAGGGTCCTCGAGCACGACGCCGATCCGGAACTCGCGCAGCTCGGTGTGGCGTGGCGCCGGTAGGCTCCAGCGCAGGGCCCTGGCGTCGGCCCCCTCCAGCCCGCCGAGCACCCGCAGCCCGAGCGCCATGTCCTCGGCGAAGCGGCCCATCGGTCCGGCCACGGCCAGCAGGGTCGCGAGCCCGGGCGGCGGGGCGCCTCCGCCCGGCTGGTGTCCGGTCAGCGGCACGACGTCGAGCGTGGGCTTGTGTCCGTAGATGCCCGACAGCGACGCGGGTGAGCGGATGCTGCCGCCGATGTCCGATCCGATGCTGAGGAACGCCAGGCCGGCGGCCAGCGAGGCCGCCGTGCCCCCGGAGGATCCGCCCGGCGTGCGCCCCAGGTCCCAGGGGCTGTTGGTCGTGCCGTAGATGTCGTTGAACGCCTGCCCGTCCATCAGTGTCGTCGGCACGTTGGTCGCGCCGAGCAGGATCGCGCCGGCATCGAGCAGGCGCTGCACCGCCGCCGCGTGCGCGGGGGCGTGCGTGTGCGCGAAGGCGGGGAGGCCCCACGTGCAGGGGCGCCCCTGTACGCCGAAGCTCTCCTTCACGTTGATGGGCACGCCGTGGAGGTCGCCGACCGCCTCGCCGCGTGCCAGCGCCGCGTCGGCCGCCTGGGCGGCCTCGAGCGCCTCCTCGCGCATCTGATAGACGTACGCGTTCAGCGCGGGTTGATGGGCGTCGATGCGCGCGAAGGTGTACTGCGTCAGCTCGACCGACGAGATGACGCCGCCGCGGATGGCCGCGGCGGCGTCGACGGCTGAGCCGAACGCCGGGTCGAAGGGTCTCGGGGCGCCCATGTGCGCGTCAGCATAGCGCCCTGAGGGTGGCCCCGCCAGCCGGGACGGGAGCCCGACCCGGCTCCCGTCCCGTGCAGCCCACCGCGTCGGGAGGAACGCGGCGCGCCTACTGGCAGATGGCGACGACCGGGGCCGTGGCCGTGTTGCCTTCTTCGATGCAGGCGCCGGACGCGCCCGTGAAGGCGCGAATCTCGGTGGGCGAGACCAGCGCGTTGTTGAGCACGTTGGTGAGCCCCTCGCGATCGGAGCGGATCAGGATGGCGGCACCGGCGCGGATGGTCGAGTTGTTGAGCACCGACTCGCCCTTGTTGGCGCCGAGCGAGGCATCCATCGTGTACGCGCCGCCGGCCCGGACCGTCAGCGTGTCGAGGCTGAGCACGCCGAAGCTGCTCCCGTTCGAGCCGGCCTGCAGCGTGACGCTGCCGCCGAGCGCCGTCAGGCGCGTCGAGGCCATCGTCGCCTTGCTCTCCTGGCCGGGGAGGACGATCGCGATGCCGCCCGGCGCGACCACCTGGCTGCTGGCGAGATCGACCTCGGCCTTGGCGCCCGGTGAGCTGAGGCTGAACTGGCCCGCCGCGGCCGTGAAGGTGGAGAGGTTGGCCTTGAGCACGGCCTCGGGGCCAGCCAGCGAGAACGTCATGCCCGTGCCGGCCCGCACGCGCGTCGTCTCGAAGGTGGCGGTGAGTTTCTCGCCAGCCGAGACGGTGAGGGCGCCGGCCGCGTTGAGCGCCAGACCCGTGCTGCCGAGAGGACCCGTGACGGAGAGCTCGGAGATGTCACCAAGCGCGATCGACAGGTCGCCCGCCGTCGTGGCGAGGCGCGACTCGTCGACGATGAACTTGCCCTCGTCGCCCGTCAGGGATGCGACCAGCCGCGGTGCCGACCAGATCGCCTTCTTGAACACGACGCCGGCCTTGGCGCTGGCCTGGAACGCCATCGTGCCGGTGAACCGCAGGTTGACGTTGTCGGCTTCGAACTGCGCGTCGGGCGTGAAGACCACGGTGCAGGCCGACCGCACGACCACGACGGGCGGCGGCAGCGTCGGCGAGGTGATCTTCAGCGTGCCGAACACCGTCACGGTGTGGCCGGGAGCCTCGCAGGCGGCCTTGAACTGGGCGGGCGTCCAGGTTTGCGCCGACGCGCTGGCGGCCAAGCCGAGGGTGAAGAGCATTGTCGCGGCGATGCGGGTGGTTTTTCTGCGTGTCACGTGCCGTCTCCTTGAATGCGGAAGGTCGTCAATCGACGCCCCCAATGCAGGCGCCGTGATGGGAAGGGCCACGAGGAGGCCCGCAGATACACCCCCGGCTTGTGGGCCTGTGCGGGGGGCGAGTACGCTGGCCGCGCATGCTCGCCCTGGCCCTGCGCCTGGCTCGTCGCCTGGCGGTCGCCGCGATGTCGGTCGGCCTCGTCGTCGTCCTGTCCCTCCTCCTGATGCGGGCTGCGCCGGGGCGATTCGGCGATGACCTGCGGCTCGACCCCGGCGTGGGGCGCGACACGCTCGCCGCCGCCGAGCGGATGCGCGTGGCCGCCGATCCGGCCGAGGCGACGCGTCAGTGGCTGCGCGGGGCCGTGCGCGGGGATCTCGGGCGCTCGCTCGCCTCGGGCGTGCCCGTGGCTCGCGTGCTCGGCCCTCGCGTGGCCTGCACGCTGCTGCTCACGGTGCCGGCGACGCTGCTCGCGTGGGCGGTGGCCCTCCTGGTCGTGCGCGTCCTTGCACGTCCACCGGTCTCTCCACCACCGGCCTGGGTGGGCCTGCTGCTCGCCGTCGCGCAGTCCCTGCCCGATGTCGTGGTGGCGCTGGTGCTGGTGCGCCTGGCCCTGTTCAGCGGATGGCTGCCGGTGGGAGGCATGGGTGGGGGACACGCCGACGCCGGCCCCGCGTGGGCTGACGTGGCGCGTCACGCGCTGCTGCCCGTCGCCGGCCTGACCGCGTTGATGCTGCCCGCCCTGATCCGGCACCTGTACGCCTCGGTCGCCGCAGTGGCCGACGCCCCCTTCGTGCGCGCGGCGGCGGCGCGTGGTGTCGGCGCATCGCGTCGTCACGCGCGGCACATCCTCCCGGTGGCGCTTCCCGCCATCGCGCCCATGGCGGGCCTCTCCATCGCGTCGCTCCTCGGAGCCTCGCTGATCGTCGAAGTCGTGTTCACGTGGCCGGGGCTCGGGCCGCTGATGGTGGAGGCCGTGCTCGCCCGCGACACCCCGGTCGTGCTCGGCGCCGTGTGCGCGTCCGCCGTGCTCGTCGTGATCGCGAACGCGACGAGCGATGCCGTGCAGTACCTGGCCGACCCGAGACTGCGCACGTGAGCCGTCGCCTCGTGATCTGGCTGGTGGTGCTGCTGGCTCACGTGCCGATCGTGGCGGCCGGGTGGGTCAGCCGCCATCCGCCCGATCGTCAGTACCGCGAGCACGCCACCGAGGCGCCGAGCGCGGCGTTCCCGTTCGGCACGGACGACCTCGGGCGTGATGTGCTGGCGCGTGTGCTGCACGGGGCGCGCCTGTCACTCGCGGCTGCCGTGGTGGCGACCTCCATCACCCTGCTGATCGCCGTCGTCGTGGGCGGTCTCGGCGGGTACGTCGGCGCATGGCTGGACGGGTGGCTCTCACTCGTCATCGATGGCTCACTCGCCGTGCCGTGGATCTTCCTGCTGCTGGCCGTCCGGGCGGCCCTGCCGCTGGGCCTGCCGGCGGCGCAGGCGTTCCTGCTGGTGTCGGTCCTCGTCGGCATCACCGGCTGGGGCGGCGCCGCGCTGCTGGTGCGCGCCGTCGTGCGACAGACCACGCGCGAGGAATACGTGCTGGCGGCGCGGGCCCTCGGGGCCACCGGCCTGCGACTCCTGACGCGGCACGTGCTGCCGGCCACCTGGCCGGTCGTCGCCAGTCAGGCGGCGATCCTCTTCCCGAGTTTCGTCCTCGCGGAGGTGTCGCTCTCGTTCCTCGGCCTCGGCATGAGCGAGCCGGCCGCGAGCCTCGGGACGCTGATCGGCGAACTGCGCTCGCTCCACGTGCTCGAGACGCAGCCCTGGCGCCTCGCCCCGGTGGTCGTCCTCGTGCTGCTGGTGATCAGCTATAACGGACCGATGATGCGTCTGCCCGTCCACCGGGCGTGGGGGCGTGGGACCGGCCACCGGATCGCGGCGATCGCGCTTGCGCTCGCCAGCACGGTGGGGTGCGGGGCACCACGCCCGTCGTCCGAGGCGCCGGCGCGCGAGTTGCGCATCGCCCTGCGGGCCGAGCCGCGGACCTTCAATCCGGTCACCGCGCTCGACGCCGTCTCCGCCAGCCTCAACGCCCTGCTGCACGCGGAGCTGTTCCGCATCGACGCGCAGACCCATGAGGCCGTCCCCGACCTGGCCGAGCGTCTCGACGGGCCCGATGCGGCTGGCCGGTACACCATCACGCTGCGCCAGGGCATCACGTTTCCCGACGGCGAGCCGTTCGGCGCCGACGATGTCGTGTTCAGCCTGGGGGTGTTCCAGGATCCGCAGGTGGGATCGTCGCAGGTGCAGGCGCTACGCGTGGGTGGTCAGCCGATGACGGTGACCGCGCTGGACGACCACCGTGTGCGCCTGACGTTCGGCGCATCGCATCCCGAGCCCGCGCGCCTGCTCGCCGGTGTGCCCATGCTGCCGCGGCATCGCCTCGAGGTGACCTGGCGCGAGCAGCGGCTGGCGTCCGTGTGGACGCTGACCGAGGCGCCCGCCGCGATCGTCGGCCTCGGGCCGTTCCGGCTGCAGTCTCACGAACCCGGCCAGCGCCTCCGCTTCATCCCCAATCCCTCGTACTGGAAGCGTGATGACTCGGGCGTCCGTCTGCCGAGGCTCGCCGGCGTGACGGCGGAGGTCATCGCCGACCCCGATGCCCAGGTGGCGCGGCTGCTGGCTGGCGATCTGGATGTGCTCAGCGCGCTCGACACCCGCAGCCATGGCGTGATTGCGCGCGCGTCCCAGGCCGCGTCGCTGGATCTGCGCGACCTCGGGGCCTCCCTCGAGTACACGTTCCTGCTGCTCAATCTCGACGATCCACGGGGGGCGCAGCCAGCGGAGACGCGCCGCGCCCGCTGGTTCCAGGACGTGGCCTTCCGTCAGGCCGTGTCGCAGGCCATCGACCGGGCGTCGATGGCGCGCCTGGTGTACGACGGGCGAGCCACACCGATCGGCACGCACGTGTCGCCGGGCAACGTGGTGTGGCACGCCGGCCTGCCCGCGCCGGTCGTCTCCACCGAGGCCGCCCGGGCGCGCCTGAAGGGCGCCGGCTATCGGTGGGACGACGAGGGACGCCTGCTGGACGCGCAGGGCGCGCGGGTCGCGTTCACCGTGCTGGCCAGTACCAGCAACACGCAGCGCCAGCGCCTCGCCACCATGCTGCAGGCCGACCTGGCCGCCCTTGGCATCGACGTGCAGGTGGCCGCCCTCGAGTTCCGGGCCCTCGTGGACCGCGTGACGAAGACGCGCGCCTTCGATGCCGCGATCATGGCGCTCGGCGGCGGCGACGGTGATCCCAACGCCGAGCAGAACGTCTGGCAGCGCGACGGGCCGACGCACCTGTTTCGCCTGGGCGCCGCGACGCCACTCGCGCCGTGGGAGACCGAGATCGATGCACTGATGCGGCAGCAGGCCACCGAACTGCATCGTCCTCGCCGCCAGGCGCAGTACGCCCGCGTGCAGGCGCTCGTCGCCGAGCACCTGCCCATCGTGCCGCTCGTCAGTCCCAATCACCTCGTGGCCGTGCGCCGTGGCCTGCGCGGGTTCGCTCCGGGCGTCACCAGCCGCGATTCCCTCTGGAACATCGACGCACTCGCGTGGGCGACGCGTACCCCCTGACCGACGACCAACTGCGGCGAGGCGTGGCGCGCCTTGTCGACGGCGCCCTGGGCGCGCGGCGGGACCGCGCGCGCGCCCTCCCGCACACCGAGGCGGTCGCCGACCTCATCGCCGAGGACGTGGTCCGTCTGCTGCGCGTCGATCTCGATCGCGCCGAGCGCATGGCCGAGGCGTTGTCCTGGATTGCCGGCGATGTCGGCGGCCGCGCCCTCGGGGCGGCGGCGCGCGCGCTCGGGCACGTCGCCCTGCAGCGAGGGCGGCACGACGAGGCGCTGCGCCACTATGCGCAGGCCGCACGCGCGTTCACGCACCTCGGCCTCGACCTCGAGCTCGCGCGCGTCCGCATGTCGGCGTTCAACGCCGCGTCGCGCACGGGACGGCACGCGACCGCGCTGGCGTGGGCCGAGCAGGCCCGCGCCATCTTCGCGGCCCATGGCGACCTCCTGCGGATGGCTCGCCTCGACGCCAACGTCGCCACCCTGCTGTTCCGCCGCGATCGGATCGACGACGCCTTGCGGATGGGGCGCCGCGCGCTGCGCGCGTTCGAGCGCATCGGCGCGGTGGAGGATCTGGCGATCACGCAGCTCAACACCGCCGTCCGCCTGACGGCGGTCCACGACTTTGGCCGCGCGCTGCGCATGTTCGCGCGGACGCGGGCGTGGTGCGTCCGGCACGGCCTCCACCTGCTGCTGCTCGAGGTCGAAGGCAACCTCGCCTACCTCCACGCCCAGCGCGGCGAGTACGCGCGCGCGCTCGCCCTGTACGGCAGCGTCCGATCCCGCGCCGCGGCGGCAGGCCAGGACTACCTCGTCACCTGGCTGCTGCTCGACGAGGCCGAGCTCCTCGTCGAGCTCAATGCCGATCGCCAGGCCGTGCCGCTGGCCACCGACGCGCTCGAGCGCTGCCTAGCCGGCGACATGCGTCAGGACGCTGCCAAGGCGCGTACGCAACTCGCGGTGTGTGCGGCGCGGCGCGGCGAGACGACACCTGCCCTCGCGCTGTTCGAAGAGGCGCGGCACGCCTTCGCCGAGGAGGGCAATCAGGCGCGCGTCGCACTCACCGACCTGTATCGCGCCCTCGTGCTCGCCCGCGCGGGTGCGCTCGAGGACGCCGCGGCCCGCGCGACCGACGCACGAGGGCCGCTCCAGGCGTCGAGCCTCGGGGCCAAGGTGGCGCTCGCCTCCCTGGTGCTGGCGCGTGCGGCGGTCGGTGCGGGTGACGCCACGGGTGCCCGCGGCCATCTGGCCGACGCCCGGGCGTACCTGCGACGCTACCGGGCGCCGGCGGTCGCCTATCAGGCGGCCTTCCTGCTGGGGGAACTCGAGCACGCGGACGGTCACGCCGCGGCCGCGGCCCGCGCCTACGCGCGCAGCCACCGCCTGCTCGAAGGGCTGCGCAGCCACCTGCGCGACGAAGAACTCAAGATCGCGTTCCTCGACGACAAGGCCGTGGTGTACGAGTCCATGGTGCGCGTCGCGCTGCAGGCGGCGTCGCCCCGCCGCGCTGTCGCGCGGGGGTTCGCCTTCGTGCAGCAGGCCAAGTCCAGGGCGCTCGCCGATCTGCTGGCCCGTGGCGCCCTCGACCGCGAGGCCCGTCTCGGCGCCGACCGTCCGTCGGGCCTGCGCGCCATGCGCGCGGAGCTCAACGCCTGCTATCGCGAGATCGACCGCCTCGAGCAGGGCGCCGAGGCGCCCACACCCCGGCGGCTGACGCAGTGGCGGGCTCGCGCCGCTGCCGCCGAGGAGCGCCTCACACGGGCGCTGTTCGAGCAGCGTCGTCGCCACCCGGGCGCGGCCGATCTCCACGGCGGGGGCGTCGCGCGCCTCGCCGAGGTGCAGGCCAGCCTCGGTGAGGCCACCCTGATCGAGTACGTGGACGTGCGCGGCGACCTGCACGCGTGGGTCATCGATCGCCGGCGGGCCACGGTCGTTCCCCTGGGCCCGATGGACGTGGTGCGACAGCAGGTGCGGCTCGCGCTGTTCAATCTGGTCGGCTTGCCCGGACCCTGGCGCGCGTCCGGGCAGGCGCGGCAGGTCGAGGCCTCGACGCAGGCGCACCTGCGCCGGTTGCGCGCGCTCGTGATCGATCCGCTCGCGTCACGGCTCCGCCGGGGGAGACCGCTCGTCATCGCCGCCTACGGGCCGCTGCATCGGGTCCCGTTCCATGCGCTGCCCGGTGACGACGGCATGCTCGGCGACGCACATCCGATCACGTTGACGCCGAGCGGAAGCGTCTTCGCGCTCGGCCGCACGCGGGCGGTGCCCAGGGGGACCGGCGCCCTCGTCCTCGGCGTGGCCGATCGCAAGGCCCCACGTATCGCCGCCGAGGCGAGGGCCGTTGCGGCGCGTCTCGGCGGCGCCACGCTGCGCCTCGGCGCCCGGGCCACCGCGACGGTCCTGCGGACGGTCGGTGCCACCAGTCGGGTGATCCACGTGGCCACACACGGGCTCTACCGCGACGAGCACCCGATGTTCTCGGCCATCCGCCTCGCCCGCACTCGCCTCGACGTGCTCGACTTGTACGACCTCCGCCTGTCCGCGGACCTCGTCACCCTGAGCGGCTGCTCGACCGGCGTCAGCTTCGTGGCCGGCGGCGACGAACTGCTCGGCCTGTCGCGCGGGCTCCTGCACGCCGGAGCGGCGTGCGTCCACCTCAGTCTCTGGGATGTGGACGATGAGAGCACCACGATCTACATGGAGGCGTTCTACGAGCAGTACGCCGCCGGGCGAGCCCCGGCCGACGCGGCGCAGCAGGCGACGGCGGCCACCCGCGCCCGGTACCCCCATCCGTACTTCTGGGCGCCCTTCGTGCTCGTCGGGCAGGCGGCGCCCGCAGCCTCGACATGACCGAGGTGTATCGAACCGGCCGCTCGTGGCCCTTGCATGACGGACGCGCGACTCCGCGCCGCCCGGCTGGAGGATCCCGGCAGTGATGCACTACGCGCTCGAGGACTGGACGAACTACGTGCGGGGGCTGGTGGACGAGCCGACGCGGACGGCCATGGCGACACATCTGGCGGGGTGCGCCGACTGCGACGGCCGCCTCGCGGCTGTGTCCCAGGTGGCCGAGACCATCGCCTGGGACGCCTCCCATCCCATCACCCCGGCGGTGCTCGCCCGGGTGTATGCCCTGGCGGGCCGCCTGCCGGGGCCGGCCCCGGGCGCCCTCGCCACGCTCATCGCGCAGCTGCGGTTCGACTCCCGGACCCAGCCGGCGCCGGCCGGCGTCCGAACGGCCGGGACAGGGATGCGGCACATGGTCTTCGAGGCCGACCGCTTCCAGTTGCACGTGCAATGGGAGCTGGGAGCCTCGGACGGCCGCGTCACGGTGGTCGGGCGACTCAGCGCCCAGACCGGGGGCCGCGTCCCGACGGGCGTGCCCGTCCAGGCCATCGGCGAGGTGACCTCGGCCCTGACCACCACCAACGAGTTCGGCGAGTTCGTCATCGAGTGTCCCTGGAGCCCCGCGCTGCGCCTCCTGATGCCGTTGAGAGGCGAAGGCCTCCAGATCGAAGTGCCGCTGGCGACGGTCGAGGTCGCGCGAAAGGGAGAACGGGCATGACTGTGTGGCAACGCATCGCGGCAGCGCTGAGCATCAGCCTCGCTCTGGCTGCGCCCACCCCGGCCAGCGACAGCTTCATCCTCACGGCCCCCGAGTCGGAGGTGCCTGGCATCGCGGCTCGCAACGGCCTCGTGGTCATGGACCGCGTGCCCGAGCGGGACGTCTTCCTCGTGCGCGGCCCGAACGGCGTGGCGCCGGCCACCGTGATCGCCCGCGTCCTGGCCGACCCCGAGCTCGACGATGAAGCGGACAAGGTCTTCATGGAACTGGACGCCATCGTCCAGCTGCCGGAAGCGGGTCTCGCGCGTCCGCTGCATGCCACGACCGTCGATGCCGAGCGAGCTCTCGGCAACACGCGTCTCGTGGCGTTCCATGGCAGTCGCGTGTGGGCGAGCTACGCCCGCCAGCGCGCGACCACGAAGGTGCGCGTGGCGGAGGCGCATGCCGCCTACGGGTCCGGCGCGGGCATCGTCGCCGTCATCGACGCCGGGGTGGATCCGACGCATCCGGCGCTGGCCGGCGCACTCGTCGGGGGCTTCGACTTCACGCGCGATCTGCCCGAGGTGTCCGAGCTGGCCGACATCGACGCCGCCCACCCCATCCTCAACCCCGACAACGTCGTCATCCTCGACAACACGTCCGTGGTGCGACTCAATCCGTCCACCCAGGTCCTGGTGGAGGCGGCGCAGGCGTCGGCGCTGGCATCCGGCGTGTTGCCCGAGACGTTCGGCCACGGAACGATGGTGGCCAGCGTGGTGCGGTTGGTGGCCCCGGGCGCGCAGATCATGCCACTGAAGGCCTTCGGCGCCGACGGGCGCGGGCGCCTGTGGAACGTCGTGCGGGCGCTGTATCACGCGCAGCAGGCCGGCGCCAACGTGGTCAATCTGAGTCTCGGACTGCCGACGCCGTCGAAGGCGCTGGGGGATGCCGTGTCCTACCTCCACGAGAAGCAGATGTTCTGCGTGGCGTCGGTGGGCAACGACGGCCGCAACACGCTGCGCTATCCGGCAGCGTTTCCGGAGGCGCTCGGCGTCGCGTCGGTGCGCCCCAACGACCGCCGCAGTGCGTTCAGCAACTTCGGCGCCGCGCTCGTCACGCTGTCGGCCCCGGGTGAAGCGCTGGTGGTGGCCTACCCGGCCGGTCAGTACGCCCTGGCCTGGGGGACCTCGTTCAGCGCCCCGCTCGCCTCGGGGGCCCTTGCGCTGATGCTCGAGGTCAAGTCGGGCATCAACTGGGACGAAGTGCGGCGCGCCTTCGCGCAGGCCGCGCCGGTGGTCGATGCGGGTATGGGCGCTGGTCGCCTCGACGTGATGCGCGCGGTGGGCGACGCTGCGGGGTTCGTGCCGTGAGCGTCACGTCTGCACGCGTCGCCGTGAGGCACACGCGTGGGCCGCGGTCGGCGGGGAGCCGTCGGTGAGCACCGTCGCGGGACTGGTGGCGGAGTTGGGCACGCCGACGCCGCAGTGGGATGATCACGCGCTCGTGGAGGCCTGCCTGTGCGGGTCCGAGGCGGCGTGGGTGGCGATCATCGACAAGTACGCCCGGATGATTCTTGCCGTGCCGCTCAGGTACCGCTTCTCGATGCCCGAGGCCGAGGACATCTTCCAGGCCGTCTGCGTCGATCTGATCGAACAACTCGCGTCGGTGCGCGAGCCGGCGGCGCTGCGCGGCTGGCTGGTGCGCGTCGCCACCCACAAGTGCCTGCACGCGCGCCGCACGCTCGGTCGCGAGGAACTCACCGACCCGGTGACTCTCGGCGCCGACACCGTGGCCCGCGAGCCTTCGCCCGAGCGGGTCCTGGCCGACGTCCAGCAGCAGCAACTGGTGCGCGATGCGATGACGCAGGTGTCGGAGCGGTGCCGGCAGCTGTTGCAGTTGCTCTTCGCCGGCGACGAGAAGCGGCCCTACGACGAGGTGGCGCGCGCACTCGGTGTGGCGCGCAACTCCGTCAGCTTCCTGCGCAGCCGCTGCCTGCACCGGCTCCATCGGGCGATGCGGGCGCTCGGCTTCGAGGCCCCTGCCGGCCCTACGGGACCGGGGCGCTCGTCGGCTCCACGAGGAACGGCTCGCGCGGAGTGAGATAGCGGTCGTAGGTCACTTCGAACGGCGTGGGTAGCCTCGGCGAGATCACGTCGAGGTGGCTGCGGAACTGCGCGAGGGCCTCGCGTTCGAGATCGGCCTGCGCGGAGACGTCCACGCTGATCTGGCGACGCGGCACGCTCGTCAGGTCGGTGCCGCGCTTGAGCGTGATGATGAACTCGAACACCGACCGGCACGCGCCCGACGCGGCACACGCCTCTTTCGCGATGGCGTTGGTGGCCACGTGCTCGGGATGTCCCTCGAACGGGCTCGTCACATACAGCTCGGCGGGGCGCAGGTCGGTCAGCATCGCGGTGATGCGACGCGTCGCGTCTCCTTGCTGCGCCACGAGGCCCTCGTTCGGGTAGTCGAGAAAGACGACCTCGCCGCGGCCCCGGGTCAGGATGCGGACCGATCGGCGTGTCTCCTCCTTGCGCATGGCCGAGACCTCCAGCTCCGACGGGTCGCGGTCGATGCCGAAGCGGCGCAGCAACGCCCGCCCGTCGGTGACGACGATCACCACGACGCGCCGCCCCTCGGCCGCCCGCGTCGCGATGACGCCACCACAGCCGAGCGACTCGTCGTCCGGATGCGGGGCCAGCACCACGATCGGTCCAGCATCGTCGGCACGCGTCTGCGGCCCGTGCGGAGTCACCGACAGCGCCACGACGAGCGGCGCGAGCATCAGGGCCCGGTGCAACATGCCGCCCATGATGCCTCATCCGTGCTGCGCGACTCGCGTCCCCCGTACAAGATGCCCGGTGCCCGGTGCCCGGTGTGCGCTCCCGACTCCCGACTCCCGATTCCCGGTTCCCGATTCCCGGTTCCCGGTTCCCGGTTCCCGATTCCCGATGATCCATACTGACCCCGCATGACGCAGACGCCGTCCCCCCGGACGCCGACGAGCGGGCTCGTGACGACGCTGCCACCGGCGCTGATGGCGCAGGCGGCGCGCCGGCTGCGCGCGATGGCAGTGCTGTACGCCTGCGTGTTCTTCTTCGCCGGCACGCTGCCTGTCCTCCTGATGCCCGCCGAACGGGCGGCGTTCCTCGGGCACTGGTCGCGCTGGCTGCCGTCGCTGCTCTCGATCGGCTCGGGCGTCCTCGTGGCCTTCCTGGCCAGCCGTCCGCAGCTCTCGAGCGAGGCGGTGGTCCGCCTCGGCCTGGTGTACCAGGTGGTCGGCAGCATCGGCATCGCCTGCGCCGAGTATCTGCAGCCGCCGTCCGGGACGACGGCCATGTCGCCGCTCATGGGGTTGTCGTGGGTGGCGGTGTGGATGCTGTCGTTCACCTTCACGGTGCCGAGTCGTCCGGCGCTCGCCCTGGCCGCGGCGCTCACCTCTGCCAGCGTCGTCCCCATCGTCGCCGGCATCGCGACGGCGCTGGGCTATCTGCCGCGGGTGTCGCCGGTCGAGTACTTCCTGCACGTCGTGCTGCCGTACCTGATCGTGGTCGTCATCGCGGCCGTCGGCACGCGGCTGATTTACACCCTCGGCGTCGACCTCAAGCGCGCGCTCGACCTCGGGAGCTATCAGCTCGAGGAGCGACTGGGTGTGGGAGGCATGGGCGAGGTGTGGCGGGCTCGGCATCGGCTGCTGGCACGGCCGGCCGCCGTCAAGCTGATTCGCCCGGAGGTGTTCGAGGCGGCAGGGGTCGCGAAGCAGTCGGCGCTGCGACTTCGCTTCGAACGCGAGGCGCAGACGACCGCGCTGCTCAAATCGCCGCACACCATCAACCTGTTCGACTACGGCGTCACTGACGAGGGCGCGTTCTACTACGTGATGGAGTTGCTCGACGGCTTCGACCTCAAGACGCTCGTCGAGCGCTTCGGTCCGCTGTCGGTGGAACGGACGCTGCACGTGCTGATGCAGGCCTGCCATTCCCTGGCCGAAGCCCACGCGACCGGTCTCGTGCATCGCGACATCACGCCGGCGAACATCTTTCTCTGTCGCTACGGGCGCGACGTCGACTTCGTGAAGGTGCTGGACTTCGGTCTCGTGAAGCCGGAGATCGTGCTGCCCGGCAGCGACGCGGCCCCGACCAACGCCGACCGCGTCGGCGGCACGCCGGCCTTCATGTCGCCCGAACAGGCGCTCGGGCAGCGGCAGATCGACGGCCGGGCCGACATCTATGCGCTCGGCTGTGTCGGCTACTGGCTGGTGACCGGGGCGCTGGTGTTTCCGCGATCGTCTGCCATGGCCATGGCCGTGGCGCATTCGCAGGCCGAGCCCGAGCCGCCGTCGCGTCGGACCGAACTGCCGGTGCCGGCGTCGTTCGACGCCCTCATGCTCGAATGTCTGGCCAAGGGCCCGGCCGATCGCCCACCGACGGCAGAAGTGCTGGCCCGTCGTCTCGAGGCGCTGGCCGTCGACCTCCCGTGGGATCGGGGACTCGCGCGCGACTGGTGGAACCTGCATCACCCCATCGACCCGTCGCGGAAGCGGCTGGCCGCGGACACGACCGCCGTCCGGACCGTGCTGCCCAGGCGCTAGCTGTATCTGCTAAACACGTTGTTCATCCGGAGCGCACTGGGAAGAATGGTGTTGCGAGACAACCGTTCAGCTCAGAGGAGGCCCCGGATGAAGCTCCATCGTAATGCGAGGA
>NZ_JALHPM010000125.1:0-20248 GCF_022842525.1 Luteitalea sp. | reverse complement strand
CGCCAAGGCCGCGGCCGACGGTGCGGCCGGGTCCGCGCCGGTCACCGTGCAGCCCGCTCGCGAGGCCGCGCTGGTCCGGACGGTCACCGTCACCGGCACGCTCGCCGCCGAGGACCAGGTCGCGCTCGGCTTCCAGGTGGCGGGGCGCATCGACACCATCAACGTGGATCTGGGCAGCCGTGTCGTCCCCGGGCAGACCATCGCCCGTCTGGCGCCGGTCGACTTCCAGTTGCGGGTGCAACAGGCCGAGGCCGGGTTGCAGCAGGCCCGCGCCCGTCTGGGCCTCGACCCGAAGGGCACGAGCGACCAGGTCGATCCCGACAACACCGCCGTGGTCCGCCAGGCGCGGGCCGTCCTCGAGGAAGCCAGGCTCAGCCACGGTCGGGTCAAGACCTTCGTGGATCGCGGCATCTCGTCGCGCGCCGAACTCGACTCGGCCAACGCCGCCCTGACGGTGGCCGACGGGCGCTATGAGGACGCCATCGAGGAAGTCCGCAATCGGCAGGCCGTGCTCACGCAGCGCAAGACGGAGCTCGATCAGGCGCGGCAGGCGATGGTCGATTCCATCCTGATTGCCCCCTTTGCCGGCATCATCCGCGAGCGCGCGGTGTCGCCCGGCCAGTACGTCAACGCCGGGGCGCCGATCGCGACCCTGGTCAAGATGCACCCCCTCCGTCTGCAGGCTGACGTGCCCGAGCGCGAGGCCGGCAACGTGAAGGTGGGGCAGGCCGTCAAGGTGCGCGTCGAGGGCGACACGACCGAGTACCCCGGGCGCATCGTCCGCGTCAGCCCGGCCATCGACGAGCAGAGCCGGTCCCTGCGCGTGGAAGCGCAGGTCGACAACGAGGCGGCGACCATCCGCCCGGGCTCGTTCGCGACCGGAGACATCGTGGTGGCCGCGTCCGCACCGGCCATCGTGGTGCCGGCCAGCGCCATCGTCAGCTTTGCCGGCGTCGAAAAGGTGCTGACCGTGGCTGACGGCAAGGTCGTCGAGCGCCGTGTCGAGCTGGGACGCCGCGAGGGCGCGTCCGTCGAGGTGCTCAAGGGCCTCACGGCCGGCGAGCGCGTCATCGTCGACCCCGGCAATCGCGTCGACGGCGAGGCCGTGAGGGTCGCGCCGTAGGATTGCCGGACGCCTCGGCGAGGTGTCCCTCCCAGGTGTTGCTGGACGAAGGCCGATTGACCCATGCACTCACTCGCTGACATCTGCATCCGCCGCCCGGTCTTCGCCAGCATGATCGTGCTGTCGCTGGTCGTGGTCGGCGCCGCGGCCTACCTCGGTCTCGGCGTGGACCGCTTCCCGTCGGTCGACCTGCCGACGGTGCGCGTCCAGACCGTCCTGCCGGGTGCCTCGCCCGAAGAGGTCGAGGTCCTCGTCAGCCAGCGGCTCGAGGAGGTCATCAACACGGTCGAGGGCATCTCGGAGCTGCGCAGCATCTCCGGGCAGGGCATCTCGCTCGTGCTGATCACGTTCGACCTCAACCGCGATGTCGACGTGGCCGCCCAGGATGTCCGGGACCGCGTCGCCACGGTGCTCAACCGCCTGCCGCGCGACGCCCGTCCGCCGGTGATCGCCAAGTTCGACAACGACTCGACGCCGGTCATGTCGATTGCGCTGTCGGGCAGTCGGTCGGTCCGCGAGCTCACCGAACTGGCCGACAAGGTCGCCAAGGTCCAGTTCGAGCGGCGCCCTGGCGTGGGCGAGGTCCTCATCGTCGGGGGCCAGGAACGCGCCATCAGCGTCTGGCTCGACGCCAACCGCCTGGCCGCCTACGGCATCCCCGTCAGTGCCGTGCGCGACGCCCTCGTCCGCCAGAACGCCGACCTGCCGGGCGGCAACGTGACCACCGACGTGCAGGAACGCGTGCTGCGCACCATGGGCCGCGTCCAGACGCCGGCCGACTTCGCCAACATCATGATCACCAACCGGGGCGGCGTGCCGCTCCGGATCAGCGACGTCGGTCGGGTCGAGGACGGCACCAAGGAGCAGCGCAGCCTGGCCCGCCTGGACGGCAAGCCGACCGTGATCATGGAAGTGCGGCGCCAGTCGGGTTCCAACACCGTCGCCGTCATCGAAGGCATCAAGGAAGTCATGCCGCGCGTCCAGGCGCAGCTGCCGGGCGACGTCAAACTCGACGTCATCCGTGACCAGTCGGTCTACATCTACAACGCCCTGCACGAGATCAACATCCACCTCGTGCTCGGCAGCGTGCTGGCCTGCCTCGTCGTGATGCTCTTCATGCGCAGCTGGCGCTCCACGATCATCGCCGGCGTGGCCATCCCCGCCTCGGTCGTGGCCACCTTCGGCATGATGCGGGCGCTCGACTTCACGCTCAACAGCGTGACCATGCTCGCCCTCGTGCTGATGGTCGGCATCGTCATCGACGATGCCATCGTCGTGCTGGAGAACATCTTCCGGTGGGTGGAAGAGAAGAAGATGGACAGCTTCGCCGCGGCCCGTGCCGCGACGGAGGAGATCGCCCTGCCGGTCATGGCGACGACCCTGAGCCTGGCCATCATCTTCATCCCGGTCTCGTTCATGTCGAGCATCTCGGGCCGCTTCCTCTACCAGTTCGGCATCACTGCCGCCGTGGCGATTCTGGTGAGCCTGCTGGTCAGCTTCACGCTGACCCCGATGATGAGCGCGCGCCTGCTGCGCGGCGAGATGGCCCGACACCAGGACGGCCACGGCCAGTCGCGTGCCGGGTTCTACCGCCACATCGACGACTTCTACACCCGGGCGCTGCACTGGTCGATGGCCCATCGCGCCACCGTCATGGCCGTCGGCGTGCTGGTGGCGCTGTCGGCGATTCCGCTCTACGGCATCGTCAAGCAGGAGTACGTGCCGAGCGACGTCGACGAGGCCGAGTTCGAGGTCAGCATCAACGCACCCGAAGGCACGAGCGTCGCGGCGATGGATGACGCCATGCGACGCATCGAGCAGGAGGTTCGGGCCCTTCCCGGGGTCCGCACGGTGCTGTCCACCGTCGGCGGCAGCTTCCTCGGTGCCGTCAATCAGGGCCAGATGTACGTGCGGATCGCGCCGCACGAGGAGCGGCTGTTCTCCTTCGGGCGGCTCTTCGCCGAGACCCTGAAGTTGCAGCCGCTGCAGGCCTTCCAGGGCAACTACACGCAGCGCGAGGTGATGGGGCGCGTGCGCCAGGTCGTGCGCAAGTACCCCGAACTGCGCGGCGGACCGCGCAACGTGCAGTCCTTCAACTTCGGTGGCGGGCCGTTCGAGCTCGACGTCTCCTTCCAGGGACCCGTCCTCGAGGATCTGGCCCGCTACAGCGAGGATCTGCGCAAGATGGGGCCCGAGCTCGGCATCATCGACGCCGACACCACGCTCAAGCTGGATCGTCCCGAGTTGCGCGTCCAGATCGACCGCGAGCGGTCGGCCGACCTCGACGTCGACACGCAGGACGTGGCCACTGCGCTGCGCCTCCTCGTGGGCGGAGACGACGAGGTGACGCGCTATCGCGACGTCGCCATCAACGACGACTACGACGTGCAGCTCCGTCTCAGCGACACCGACCGCCAGGACGTCGGGACCATCGGGCGGTTGCTCGTGCCGTCACGCGACGGTCGCCTCATCCGCCTCGACAATCTGGTCACGATCGAGCAGTCCACCAGTCCCTCGCGTGTCGACCGCCTGGACCGCCAGCGTGACGCGCGCGTGCGCGGCAACGTGGCACCCGGCTTCGCGCTCGCCGACCGACTCACGGCCATCCGTGCCGCCGCCGCCGACATGAACCTGCCGGCCGGCTATCAGGTGACCATCGGTGGGCGCGGCAAGGAACTCGAGAAGACCTTCGTCGAATTCCTCTGGGCGTTCTCCCTGTCGGTGATCTTCATGTACATGATCCTGGCGGCGCAGTTCGAGAGCATCATCCACCCGTTCACCATCCTGCTGTCCCTGCCTCTGGCGGTGCCGTTCGCGCTGTTGTCACTCTGGGCCACCGGCAACACGCTGAACCTGTTCTCGGCGCTCGGGCTCCTCGTGCTGTTCGGCGTCGTGAAGAAGAACTCGATTCTCCAGATCGACCACATGAACAACCTGCGGGCGCAGGGAATGGCGCGCGGCCCGGCCATCATCCAGGCCAACCGCGACCGGCTGCGGCCCATCCTGATGACGACGCTGGCGCTGGTCGGCGGCATGCTGCCCCTCGCGATCGGCACGGGGCCCGGGGCCGAGGAACGACGGACCATCGCCGTCGTGGTCATCGGCGGCCAGACGCTGTCGCTGCTCCTGACCCTGCTGATCACGCCCGTGGCGTACTCGGTCTTCGAGGATCTGGCGGCCACCGAGGGCTGGCATCGGCTGCGGGCCAGGTTGCGGGGCTTCAAGCCGACGCCGCGTACGGCGGCCTGATGCGCGGTGGCACTGTGAAATCGGATATGTGAAGTTCTCCGGGCGCCGGCTTCGCCTGGCGCCGCGATGGCCGAAGGCCAAGCCGCCGAGAATTTCCAATTTCAAATTTCAAATTGCCAGCGACACCGCCATAATCCGTCCACCCATGTCCCAACCGTCAGCGGCGCCCACGGCGCGCGACAGCCAGCGTGCCATCACCCTGTCGGTGATGGTCGCGGCACTCGGCTACTTCGTCGACATCTACGACCTGCTGCTCTTCAGCATCGTCCGCGTCCCGAGTCTGCGCAGCCTCGGCGTCGAGGGCGAGCAGTTGCTGCATGCCGGCGAACGGCTGCTCAACATGCAGATGACCGGCATGTTGATCGGCGGCCTGCTGTGGGGCGTGCTCGGCGACCGGCGCGGACGCCTGAGCGTGTTGTTCGGGTCGATCTTCATGTATTCGGCGGCCAACATCGCCAACGCCTGGGTGCAGTCGGTCGAGGCCTATGCCTGGCTCCGGCTCATTGCCGGCATCGGCCTGGCTGGGGAGCTTGGCGCCGGCATCACGCTGGTCAGCGAGATCATGCCGAAGGAGACCCGCGGCTACGGCACCACGATCGTGGCGGCCACGGGCATTCTCGGCGCGGTCTTCGCGGCACTGGTCGGCGACGTGTTCGATTGGCGGGTCTCCTACATCGTCGGCGGTGTGATGGGATTCGCCCTGCTGGCGCTGCGCATCGGCGTCTACGAGTCGGGCATGTTCGAGAGCGTCAAACAGATTGGCACGAGTCGGGGCAATGTCCTGCAGCTGTTCAATCGGTGGGACCGGGCGAGGAAGTACTTCGCGGTGATCCTCATCGGCGTGCCCATCTGGTACGTCATCGGCATCCTGATCACGTTCTCGCCGGAGCTCGGGCGCGCGCTGGGCATGACCGAGGCCCCGGCGGCGGGGCGGGCCGTCATGTTCGCCTACCTCGGCCTGGCGGGCGGCGACTTCGCGAGCGGCTTCTTCAGTCAGTTCATCGGCAGCCGCCGCCGCGTGGTGTTGCTGTTCCAGCTGATTACCACGGCGTTCGTCGGCGTCTACTTCGCGTTCGCGCCCTTCACGCTCACCGGGTTCTACGCGCTCTGCGTGGCGCTGGGGTTCGGGGTCGGGTACTGGGCCGTGTTCGTGACGGTGGCGTCCGAGCAGTTCGGCACCAACATCCGGGCGACCGCCACGACCACCGTGCCCAACGTCGTCCGCGGCTCGGTCGTCCTCCTGACGTCGTCGGTGGCGTGGCTGCGGCCCCAGGTCGGCCTCGTGAACAGCGCGATCATCGTCGGCGTCGTGGCGCTGGCCATCAGCTTCGTGGCGCTCTGGGGGCTCGAGGAGACCTTCGGCAAGGACCTCGACTACGTCGAAGAGTAGATGCTCTCCCCAGCGTCAGCACGACTGTAGGCGTCGACCTTCAGGTCGACGCGGGGAGTTGCTGTGTTCGGACCCGCCGCCGACGATGGCGCGTCGTATCCGGTTGGCATGACCACCGAGGCCCTCCCTCCCGTCGTCGACCTCTACCGGCCCCTCAAGCGCTCGACCTTCGAGCTTTCCACCACCGCGTGGCTGCCGGAGCCGGTCGACGTGGTGTTCCCGTTCTTCGGCGACGCCCACAACCTGAACATCCTCACGCCGCCCTGGTTGCACTTCGAGATCCTGACGCCAAAGCCGATCCCGATGCACGCCGGGACGCTCATCGACTACCGGATCCGGCTGCGTGTCATCCCGATGCGATGGCGGACCCGCATCAGCCTCTGGGAGCCCAATCGCCGCTTCGTGGACGAACAACTGCGCGGCCCCTACCTCGAGTGGATTCACACCCACACCTTCGAGCCGGTCGACGGCGGCACCCTGATGAAGGATGTCGTGCGCTACCGCGTGCCGGGTGGTGCCCTCGTGAACCGGCTGTTCGTCGAGCGCGACGTCGCTCGCATCTTCCGTTATCGGCTGGAAGCCCTGCGCCGCCACTTCAGCTGCGAGCCGAGCCCCCTCGACGTCGACGTCGGGTTTCGTCGACTCCGCTGAGGTCAGGCTCAGCCGTAGCCCTGGCGGGTCGTCCCTTCAGGGCAGGCGTTGATCCGCTAAACCGGATCGTTCGTCACACGATCCAAAACGGCGAAGTCGGTCAGCTCTAGCAAGCGGCACCCGCATCGCGAACTGTCGGGTATCAACCGACCATGTGACAACACGTTACATGGCTGGGATGAACGGGAGGGCCACTGGCACGAGGCTCGCCTTCATTACGAGCGTGAAGTCATTCGCTTGGATGAAGGAGAAGCACTCATGAGTACGTGGAAGAAGCTGTGCCTGACGATCATCGCCAGCGCACTGGGCGCGACGATGGCGTTCGCGCAGGGCGTGCAGACGGGCACGCTGCAAGGCTCGGCGGTGGACTCTCAGGGCGGCGTGCTGCCTGGGGTGCTCGTGACGGTGACGTCGCCAGCGCTGCAGGGAACGCGCACCGCGACCACCGACGAGAACGGCGTGTACCTGCTCCGCGGCCTGCCGAGCGGCGAGTACACCGTGAAGTTCGAGCTCTCGGGGTTCACCACCGCGGAGAGCAAGACGACGGTGAACGTGGGCTCGCCCACCCAGGCCAACGCCACCCTCGGCGTGGGCGGTCAGACCGAGACGGTGAACGTCACGGCCAACCCGATTGAATCGGTCGTCACCAGCACCTCGGGGACGGCCAATTTCAAGTACATGGAAGTGCAGACGCTGCCTGTGGGGCGCACCCCAGCGGCGATCGCCACGCTGTCGCCGGGCCTGACCACCAACACGCCCAATGCCAACCAGGTGACGATCAACGGCGCGTTCGCCTACGACAACGTCTTCCTGATCGACGGCGTCGACGTCAACGACAACCTCTTCGGCACGGCGAACAACCTCTTCATCGAGGATGCCATCGAGGAGACGCAGGTACTCACCTCCGGTATCTCGGCCGAATACGGGCGCTTCTCTGGCGGCGTCATCAACGTGGTCAGCAAGAGCGGTGGCGACCAGTTCTCCGGCACGTTCCGCAGCAACTTCACCAACGACGACTGGCAGGCGCTGTCGCCGTTCGAGAAGGAGCGCAACATCACCAAGTCGGACAAGGTGAACCAGAGCTACGAAGGCACGTTCGGCGGGCCGATTCTGAAGCGGCGTCTGTGGTTCTTCGGCGCCGGCCGCTTCGCCGAGACCTCCAATACGGCACCGCTGCCGCAGTCAGGCGCCTCGTTCACCACCGACAGCACCAACAAGCGCGGCGAGATCAAGCTGACCGGCACCATCGCCAACAACCACACGATCAGTGGCAGCTACATGAACAACTCGCAGAACACGCTGCGGGTGCCGTTCAACTTCACCATCGATCCGTCCATCCCGGAGAACGTCGACTTCCCGAACGACCGCTTCGTGGCCAACTATCGCGGCGTGCTGAGCTCGCGGCTGTTCGCCGATCTGCGCTACTCGCAGAAGTCGTTCGGATTCCGCGGGTCCGGCGGCACGTCGACGGCGCTCAACGACTCGCCGATCATCGGCCTGTCGCAGCTGGTGCACTTCAACGGCAACTACTTCGACGCGACCGACCCCGAGAATCGCGACAACTATCAGGTCGCGGGCAGCCTCTCGTATGCGCTGAGCACGGGCCGCTTCGGCACGCACGACGTCAAGGGCGGCTTCGAGGTCTTCAACAGCAACCGTACCGGTGGCAACTCGCAGAGCGCGACCGGGTACGTGCTCTACGCCGACTACGTCACCGACGCGGCCGGTGCGCCCGTGTACGACGCGCAGGGGCGCTTCATCCCCATCTTCGGCCCCGGCATCACGTTCAACGAGAACTGGCTGGCGACACGCGGCGCCGAGGTGGACACGAAGACGACGTCGTTCTACCTGCAGGACTCGTGGCGCGCCACGGGCAACCTGACGTTCGACCTCGGCACGCGCTACGAGCGCGTGCGTGGCGAGGCGACCGGCGGGCTGCGGACGGTGGACACCGACACGTGGGTGCCGCGTCTCGCGACGACCTACGACATCAAGGGCGATGGCCGCTTCGTGGCCCAGGCGACCTATGCCTGGTACGCAGGCAAGTACAGCGAGAGCCAGTTCGCCAACAACACCCCTGTGGGCAACCCGGCATTGATCGAGGGCGAGTACATCGGACCGGCGGGCCAGGGGCGCGACTTCGCGCCGGGTTTCGACCCGAACAACTATGTCCCGTACAACGGCGAGTTCCCGACGGCCAACGTCTTCTTCGCGCCTGGCCTGTCGTCACCCGTCACCAAGGAGTTCACGGCGTCGCTCGGCGCCGCGCTCGGCCGTGGCTATGCCAAGGTGACGTGGGTCGACCGTGACGTGACCAACTTCGTCGAGGACTTCATCACCGTCGAGGGCGGCGCCACCACGGTCATCCGCGACGGCATCGATTTCGGGACCTTCCAGAACGTCAACTATCGCAACAGCGACCTGCCGGAGCGCCGCTACCAGGCGCTGGTGTTCCAGGGGCGCTACCCGCTGTTCCAGCGGCTCAACCTGTATGGTAACTACACGCTGCAGGTGAAGAACGACGGCAACTTCGAGGGTGAGGGCGCCAACACGCCCGGCATCTCGTCCACCATCGGGGACTACCCGGAGGTCTTCAGTGACGCCCGCAACTTCCCGACGGGACGACTGAACGATTACCAGCAGCACCGCATCCGTGCCTGGGGCATCTACACCCAGCCGCTCGGGTTCCTCGGCGACATCGACCTGGCCCTGTTCTACAAGTACGACTCGCCGCTGTCGTACAGCTTGTCGGCCAGCAGCGTTCCGCTGTCGACCATCCAGCGGCAGTTGGCCGCGGCCTACGCCACGTTCCCGAGCACGCAGACGCTGTTCTTCGACGAGCGCGGGTCAGAGCTCTTCGACGCGGCGCACCTGTGGGACCTCGGCGTGAACTACAGCATCCCGGTGTTCAAGTCGCTGCGTCCGTACGTCAAGTTCGACGTGTTCAACGTGTTCAACAACGACAAGCTGATCCAGTGGAACACCGTGGTCACGGCCGACCGCAACAGCGCACTCGACTCGCTCGGCCTGCCGACGGGCTACGTGCAGGGCGCGAACTTCGGCAAGGGCACCGTCAACACTCACTACCCGGCCGCGCGTCGCTACCAGATCGCCCTGGGCTTCCGGTTCTAGCGGTGACGGCCCGTTCGGAGAACGGGCCCTACCCATCGTCGGGTAGGGCCGGCTCTCCGAGCCGGCCGTCACGCTCGCCCTCACGATAACGGCCCGTTCCGCCTCCGCCACGGCTTCGGCGGACAGGTCGGAGAACGGGCCCTACGACTTCCGCTGACGGCCCGTTCGGAGAACGGGCCCTACCCGCAGGGTCCCGCGCTGGGTAGGGCCGGCTCTCCGAGCCGGCCGTCGTCGTAAGCGCTCCCCCGAACGGCCGCCCTGCGCAACGCAGGGCGGCCGTTCGTCGTCGTGAGGGTGTGCGTCATGTGGTTGCCACCCTCCTGATCGCGGTGCCACTCGTCCTGGCACGGCCGCTGGCGTCGACACCACCTGCGTCGACGTTCGACGCCGCGCGCCTGCGGACCGCGGCTGCCGCGCTGCCGCAACTCCACACGCTGCGGGTCAGCCATCGCGGGGCGCTCATCGGCACCTACGACGACCGTCCTGCGCGCGCCGCGGCACCTGCCAACATCAAGTCTGCCTCCAAGAGTCTCATCGCCCTGCTGGTCGGCCGGGCGTTGGCCGACGGCGTGCTGCCGTCCCTGGACACGCCCATCGTCCGCTGGTTTCCCGCCCTGCGCCGCGACCCCGATCCGCGCAAGCGCGCCATCACCCTCGAGCACCTGCTGACGATGCAGAGCGGCCTGGAGTCGACGAGCGGTCCGGGTTACGGACGATGGGTGCGGAGCCGCAACTGGGTGAGCTTCGCCCTGGCTCGACCGATGGTGGCCGAGCCTGGCACCGGGATGCAGTACAGCACCGGGACCTCGCACGTGCTGTCGGCGATTCTCACGCAGGCGACCGGGACCTCGACCTTGGCGTACGCGCAGCGGACGCTGGCCACACCGCTCGGCTTCCGGCTCACGCCCTGGCCGCGCGACCCGCAGGGCATCTTCTTCGGTGGCAACGAAATGCTGCTCACGCCGGCGCAGATGGTGGTCATCGGCGAACTCTGGCGGAACACGGGACGCGTGGGGACGACGCAGGTGGTGCCGGCGGCGTGGGTGGAGCAGTCGTGCACGCCGCGGACGCGGTCGGTCTACGACACGACGCGTGAGTACGGGCTCGGCTGGTGGGTGCAGGACATCGGCGGCCAGCGCGCCTGCTTCGCCTGGGGGTTCGGCGGGCAGTACATCATGGTCTTCCCGGCGCTCGACCTCGTCGTCACGGCCACCTCGTCGACGGCGATCAGCGACGAGCGGCACGGCCACCGCGCCGCCCTGTTCGACCTCATCACCCGAGAGGTCCTGACGCCGCTGTTCTCACGGTGACGGCCCGTTCGGAGAACGGGCCCTACCCATCGAGGGGCCCATCGTCGGGTAGGGCCGGCTCTCCGAGCCGGCCGTCATCGTCAGCGCGCCGCAGGGGATCGTGACGATCGTGACGGCCCGTTCGGAGAACGGGCCCTACCCGCCGACCTACTGCGGCGTGCGATCCATCGGGGGCAGGACGGCGAGGAAGTCGTCCTCGAACCGCCGGGCGTATTCGCCGAGCAGGTGCTGCACGCGGTCGTAGTCGTGTGAGGCGACGATCAGCGCCACGTGGTGGCGCTTGGACGGGCGATGCACGATCTCCGGCTCGGTGTAGGCGCTGGTGTCGGGCCACTCCTGGCGCGCGAGGGCCAGCACGACGCCGGCGTAGTCTGCCCGCTGCGGCGGCAGCTCATAGGGCACCTCGCCGCGGCCGATCTCGAGATTGGCCCACTCGCGCCAGACGTTCACACCCGTCGCCGCCTCGAGCGAGTCGGTGATGTAGGCCCCGCCGACGCGTCCGGCGACCTCCAGGAAGTGGAACTCGCCGTCGGCACTGCGGATGAACTCGGCATGCGTGGCGCCGCGGACGAACCCCAGCGTCTCGAGCAGGGCCCGGTTCATCTCGAGCAGCTGCCGCTCCTCCTCCGAGCCGCGCCGCACCGTGTTGGTCAGGAACACGCCGCCCTGGTGCGCCACTTCCATCGGCGGGCGCCAGTAGCGGTTCACTCCGGCGAACACCACGTCGCCGTTCTCCACCAGCGAGTCGACGTGGAAGACGTCGCCCGGCACGAACCGCTCGAGCAGGTAGTGCGTCGACCGCTCCGTGACCACCGGGCGGGCATCGAGCGCGTCGATGGCGCGCCACACCAGCTCGGCATCGTGGAGCTTCTGGATGCCCACGGCCGAGACGTCGGACCGAGGCTTGAGCACCCACGGCGCCGGCACCGAGGCCATGTAGCCGCGAATCTCGTCGTAGTTCAGCACGTGCACGAAGTCGGGGACGCGGATGCCGGCCTCGAAGGCCTTGACCCGCATCGCCAGCTTGTCGCGGAACAGCCGGGCCGTCGTCGTGCCCATGCCCGGGATGCGCAGGTGCTCGCGGATCATCGCCGCGTGCATCACGTCGTACTCCTCGAGGGCGACGATGCGGTCGACGCGGTTGTGCCGGGCGAACTCCGAGACGACCTCGACGAAGACGTCGGCGTTTGCGCCATTGGGCACGGTCAGCACCTCGTCGATGCTGTCGCGCGCCCATTCCTCGTCGCGCAGCTTCTCCTTGATGACCAGCACCACCCGGCAGCCGCGCACGCGCAACTGCCGGAGGAACTCGTTGCCCTTGAAGTAGCTGGCGAGACAGACGACGGTCACGAGCGTGTCCTCATGCGGGTGCCAGAATTGCACAATTCGGCTATTCGAGCATCCTGGCCCGGAGGGCGGCGTCTGGCAGCTCGCACGCCGGCAGAAACCGGGACAGCCGGTGGCGGATGGCGGCGACCACGCCGTAGGCGGCGTCCCGCAGGCGCCGGGGCACGTGCAGGAAGGCGCCCGCGGCCGACCACGGCGCGCCCAGGCCGACGGCGATGCGCAGCACGGCATCGGACCGCAGCCATGTGCCCTGGTCGTCGATCAGGACCATCGAGTTGGGGGCCAGCCCGACGCCGGCCTCGGCCAGCAGGCGCTCGCCCGCGGCGGTCTGGCGGGCCGCGAACCGGTAGCCACGGCTCCGGTCATGGCGGTGGATGAACCGGACCGACCGCTGACAGAACAGGCACTCGCCGTCGAAGATGATCACGGGGGGAGACATGGGCAACCGCTCGGTGGGACGCTACCCCACGCGCATCGGCCCCCGATGGTCGTCGCGGAACTCCTCGCCCGGGTAGATGACCTGCTCCAGGAACAGGCCGGCGGCCGGCGCCGTGAGCCGTGCCACGTCCTCGCCGTCGCTCTGCAGCAGGCGGGCCACGTCGGCCTCGCGAAGGTCGCCCGTGCCGACGCGGACGAGCACGCCGACCATGCGGCGCACCATCCGCCAGAGGAAGTGCGATCCGGTGACGCGAATCAGGATCAGCGCCCCCTCCTCGACGATGTCGACGGCGTCGACCTGGACCTTCGTGCTCTTCTCGGCACTGTCGTCGTCCGAGAAGGCCTCGAAGTCGAGGCGACCGACGAAGGTGGCGGCCCCGCGTCGCATCGCGGCCACGTCGATCCGCTCGCGGACCCACCACACGAACGGCTTCGAGAACGCGGTGCGGCGTCGACTGACCTGGTAGACGTAGCGGCGCGCCGTCGCGTCGTGTCGGGCATGGAAGCGGTGCCCGGCCGTGCGGACGTCGAGGATGTTGATGTCGGCCGGCAGCTGCTCGTTGAGGCGCGCGAGGAGCGTGGCCGGCGGCAGGGTGGTGGCCACGTCGAGGTGGGCCACCTGACCGAGGGCGTGGACGCCGGCGTCGGTCCGACCGGACCCATAGACCTCGAGCCGGTCGCGGCGGCCGGTGACCTTCTGCACCGCCTCGATGATGTCGCCCTGGACCGTGCGCGCGTTGCGCTGCACCTGCCATCCCGAGTAACGGGTGCCGTTGTATTCGATCAGCAGGCGGAAGCGCGGCATGACTACGACCGCGGCCCGATCATCGGCGCCGCCGGCAGGGCGGCGCGACCGATCAGCTGACCACCCTCGGTCTCGACGTCCACGTGCAGCGCCTTGCCCGCAAGGTCACGCGACAACGTGAACGGCGTCCACAACCGGTAGCCCCCCTCGCGTCCTCCGTCCACGTCGTACCAGCGCGAATGCTGGACGGCCCGTCCGCCATGGAACCACACGTGCCGTACCCGATCGTGCAGGCCCCGCGGGGCGTAGATGGCCGTGACGAGATAGACCTGGCCGCGCGGGTCGGTCGGCGTGGAGTCGATCCGCGTGCTCACGCGCGGCCCGCCGCGCAGGTCCACCTGCGTGCCGAAGTCGGCGCTCTGGATGCGCAGCGGCGCGGGCGGGATGAACGGTCGCCCGTACTCCACCATCAGGAACAGCCCCAGCACGATCAGACCACCGGCAAACCAGGTGCGCTGCCAGTCGATCCGTCGCTCGCTGAGGATCAGCGTCGTCGCGCCGCCGGCAGCGATCGCCGCGGCCAGCCACAGCGCGTACGCCGTCTGGATCTGCCAGAGAATCGGCAGTGCGGCCGCTGCGCCGGCAAAGACCGCGAAGGCGAAGAACAGCGCCGTCAGCACCCGTCGCATCGCGACATGACGGTCGTAGATCAAGTCCATCGTGGACAGGAGCGCGGCCGTCGCCAGCGCCACGACGAAGAGGACGTTCGGGCTGCCCGGCGTGGTGCTCAGCCAGTAGATCGGCAGGATGAAGAAGAGCAGCTGCTGGTAGAAGTTCTTGTTCAGATAGTTGACGACCAGCTGCACGCGCGTCCGCCACGGCCGCGACAGCGATCCGCTGCGGACGATGTAGGGCAGGGCCATGCTCGTGGCCCAGATGAACACGACGTGGAGGATGGCGATGCGGAGGTACGCGAAGTTGCGCGCGCCCAGCCACATGACGCCGATGCCGAACGCGAGCGCCCAGAGGCTGTGGATCCACCACAGTTGCGTCTCGTGGTGGGTCATCCACTCGTACGCCCCGGTCCACAGCTCGCGCGGGGCCCACCGCGACGCTGACCGTGATTTGGGGTGTTCGAGGACGTCCACCCGACGATCTTAGCGTCCTATCGACCCTGCCGGGCCTGGCGTCGCAGCTTGTCGAGGAATTCACGGAGGTCGGCCGGCATCGGCGCCATGTATTCGACCCGACGGCCGTCGGCCGGATGGTCGAAGGCGAGCCGCTGTGCATGCAGGGCCTGCCGCGGGAAGCGCAGGGCGTATCCCGGAGCGCCCTCACGCGGGCGATAGCGGCGGTCGCCGACCAGCGAGTGGCCGTGCAACTGCGCCTGGGCGCGAATCTGCCCCTGGCGTCCCGTCGCCAGCCGCACCTCGATGAGCGACGCGTCCTCGAAGGTCGTCACCACCCGATAGGCGCACTCGGCGTCCTTCGCCTCGGCATCCTCGTCGCGCGCGCGGCGCTGGACGAAGGCGGATTCGTCCCACACCAGCCGGTCGTGCCAGACGCCCTCGGCAGGCATCGGGTGGCCGTTGACCAGGGCGAGGTAGACGCGATCCGGCGTGCGATGCGCGAACTGCGCGACCAGGGCCGCGCGGGCCGCCTCGTGCAGCGCGAACAGCACCAGCCCGGACGTGTCCTTGTCGATGCGGTGGACGACGAGGGGCTCGCGCGATCGATGCGATCGGTACCGGTCCCACAGAATCGCCTGCACGGAGGGGGCGGCGCTGTCGCCATCGAGCGGCACCGACAGCAGGCCGGCAGGCTTGTTGACCATCACGACGTCAGCGTCCTCGTGGATGATCTCCAGCCCGTCGCGGGCCGGCGGACGCGGCGCCTTCGCGGCGGACCCCGGCCGATCCATCCACAGGCGCACCTGCTCGCCCGGCCTCACGAGGCGCGCGCCGCTCCCGGCCTCGACCTCCGTGCCGTCGATGAACACGCGCCCGCGGGCGATGGCATCCGCGGCCCGACTGCGCGACGCCGCCCGGCCCGGCGCCGCCAGGTACTTGTCGAGGCGCTGGCCGTCCTCGTCGGCCGCCACGGTCCACGTCTGATCGCTCTTCACGGGCTCTAGCGTATCGCGCGGGGCCCTACCAATCTCGTCGGCTTCGCGCTACGCTGCCGCCGACCATGCGCATCGGGATCGATCTGGGCGGGACGAAAATCGAGGCACTGGCCCTCGCCGACGATGGCCAATCGCTGCACCGGGAGCGACTCCCGACGCCGCGGCACGACTACGAAGGCACGCTGGCGGCCATCGGCGAGCTCGTCAGGCGCTGCGAGCAGGCCACGGGGGCCACGGGCACCGTGGGCGTCGGCATGCCCGGCGCCATCTCGCCAGCGACCGGCCTCGTCAAGAACGCCAACTCGACCTGGCTGAACGGCCAGCCGTTCGCCGAGGACCTGCAGAACGTCCTGGCTCGCCCGGTGCGCTTTGCCAACGACGCCAACTGCCTCGCGCTGTCGGAAGCCACGGATGGCGCGGCAGCGGGCGCGGAGGTCGTCTTCGGCATCATCCTCGGCACCGGGGTCGGCGGCGGTCTGGTGGTGCGCGGGCAGGGCATCATCGGCGCCAACGCGGTGGGGGGGGAGTGGGGCCACAACATGCTGCCGTGGCCCGAGGACGGCGAGTACCCCGGCCCTGCCTGTTACTGCGGCCTGTCGGGCTGCATCGAGTCGTGGCTCTCGGGTCCGGCGTTCGCGCGCGACTTCCACCAGCGCACCGGCCGCGAGGCCACGGCGGCCGAGGTGCTGGCCTTCGCCACGGCCGGTGACGCGCAGGCCGAAGAGGCCTGGCAGCGGTACGAGCGGCGGCTCGCCCGCGCCCTCGCCAGCCTGATCAACATCGTCGATCCCGATGTCATTGTCGCGGGAGGCGGGCTCTCCAACGTCGCGCGTCTGTTCGAACACGTGCCGCAGCTCTGGGACAGATGGGTGTTCTCCGATCGCGTCGACACGCGACTGGTGCCGGCCAAGTTCGGAGACTCGAGTGGTGTGCGCGGCGCGGCGTGGTTGTGGGGTAGCTGACGGACGGCTCGGCCGCCTCGGCGAGGCGGCCCTCCCGGGCGTCACCCACGAAAGTGTTCGACGAAGGCCGCGGTCGCGGCATCGGCGGGTGTCCGCAGGATCTCGTCGAGTGTGCCCGACTGCACGAGGCGCCCGTCGTGCATGACCGAGATGCGGTCGCCGAGGCGCGCGGCTTCGTCGAGGTCGTGGGTCACGAACAGGACCGTCTTGCGCACCTGCTGCTGCAGGGTGCGCAGCTCCTCCTGCAGCTTGCGGCGAATCAGGGCGTCGAGCGCCGAAAATGGCTCGTCCATCAGCAGGATGTCGGCGTCGGTCGCGAGCGCCCGGGCGATGCCCACACGCTGCTGCATGCCGCCGGACAGCTCGCGCACATCACGGTCGCCCCAGCCGGCCAGCCCCACGAGCTCGAGCTTTTCGCTGACGATGCGTCGCCGTGCGGGGAGCGGATCCCCACGCAGTTCGAGGCCGAGGGCCACGTTCTCCGCGACGGTGCGGCCGGGCAGCAGCGCGAACTGCTGGAACACCATCGCGATGCGGTGGCGCCGCAGGTGACGCAGCGTCTCGGGGCGACACGCGGCGACATCCACCGGGCCATCGGGCGACTGCACCCAGACATGCCCGCGCGTGATCGGCGTGAGCGCATTGGCCGTGCGCAGCAGCGTCGACTTGCCTGATCCCGAGGGGCCGACGAGCACGGAGAACTCGCCGGGCGGCACGCGCAGCGTCGCCGCCTGCACGCCGACCAGCACGTCGTGAGCGGCGGCGATCTCGGCCCGCGTCGCGCCCGCATCGGAAGCCGCGATGGCCGCCTGCAGTCGCCGCGCCCGGGTGCGGGCCCGCCCGCGCCCGAACAACACGTCGACGCGATCGAAGTGCAACGCCTCGGTCATCGGCGGACCCGCGTCCACCAGGGGGATCGGACGGGCGCATCCGCGCGATCCGACGGCCGTGCCAGCCGGTCCAGGATGATCGCGACGAGGACGATGGCGAGACCGGCCTCGATGCCCATGCCGATCTGCACGGTGTTGAGGGCGCGCACCACCGGCACCCCGAGTCCGCCGGCGCCGACCAGCGCCGCGATGACCACCATCGAGAGGCTCAGCATGATGCACTGGCTGATGCCCGTCATGATGGCGGACGCCGCGCTCGGCAGTTCGATCTTGGTGAGCAGCTGCCACGGTGTCGCGCCGAAGGCCTGGCCGGCCTCGATGAGCGGGCGTGGGACCGAGGCGATGCCCAGTTGCGTCAGGCGGATGGGCGCGGGCAGCGCGAAGATGATGGTCGAGACGAGGCCCGGCACCACACCGAGCCCGAACAGGACGAGCGTCGGTGTCAGGTAGACGAACGTCGGCAGGGTCTGCATCAGATCCAGGAGTGGCCTGAGTGCCGTTTGCAGCGCGGGGTGCCGCGCGGCGAGGACGCCGATCGGCACGCCGATCACCGTGCTGGCGCCTGCGGCCACGGTGACCAGCGACAGGGTCTCGATGGTGGCCGCCCAGTAGCCGAGATTCATGATCAGCAGCAACGCCACCGGCACGAACAGCGCCAGGGCGATCGACCGCCGCCGGGCCCACGCGCCGAGGGTCGCGAGCACGATGAGCACCGGGGCCGGGAGGGCCGCGAGCAGCAGGTGGGTCAGTCGCACGACCCACGCGATGCTGCGCGAGAGCCCATCGAAGGCGCCGCGCGCGTGCAGCTTCGCGTAGTCCACGAGACGAGTCGCCCCATCGCCGACGGGCAGCTTGTGCGAGGCGACGAGGGCTTCGAACGACCCCCGTGGTGCGGAGCCCGCCGCCGCGGTCGACGCCCCGACTGCCGACTCCCGGCTGTCGTCCGTGCCGCGGTCGCTCGGCCGGGACGTGAGCGGCGTGACGCCCGTGAGCCAGTGGCTGACGCGGTCGCGGTGGGTCGCCATCCAGGTCGCTGCCGCCTCGGCCGGCGACTGCTTGCCGGTGAGGATCGCGTCCATCAGCCCGTTCTCGTCGTCCACCGTGAAGGTCATCGCGCGCAGGAGTCGGCCGACGTTCGGGCAGGCGCGCGTGTAGTCGCGCCGCGTCACGGTGTGCACCGTGGCGCCGCCGAAATCCGGGCCGAACCACGCATCGCCGCCACTCAGATAGCGCAGCGGATAGCGGGTGTTCATGGGGTGCGGGGCCCAACCGAGAAAGACGATCGGTCGGCGTGTCAGGACCGCGCGCTCGACTTCGGCCAGCATGCCCTGCTCGCTGGACTCGATCAGGCGGAAGCCGCGCAGGCCCACGGCGTCGGTCCGCATCATCGTCAGCAGCGTCTCGTTGGCCTCGTTCCCGGGCTCGATGCCGTGAATGGCGCCACCGAGGGCAGTGCGAAAACGTGCGATGTCGCGAAAGTCGCGAAGGCCGGCCTCGTGCAGGTACGCCGGCACGGCCAGCGTGTAGCGGGCGCCGCGCAGGTTGGTGGCCACCACGTCGACCGACCCGTCGGCGACATACGGCGCGATCATCTCCTGCTGGGACGGCATCCAGTTGCCGAGGAAGACATCGACGTCGTCGTTGCGCAGCGACGCCAGCGTCACCGGCACGGAGAGCACCGTCACGCGCGGCTCGTAGCCGAGCGCCTCGAGCACGTGCGACAGCACGGCGGTGGTGGCCGTCACATCGGTCCAGCCGACGTCGGACAGGCGGACCACGCGGCACGATGCCGGATCGGGCGACGGCCCGGTGGTCTGGGCCTGGGCCGGACCGGCGAGCAGGAGGAGAGCCAGCGAGACCAGGCCAGCGGCCCCCACGAGATGGGAGGAACGCCTCGCCGAGCGGTGTTGGGAGGGACGCCTCGCGGAGGCGTCCGAGGTCGTGACGACAATCACCGACAGGACGCGACGCCAGCCCGCGACGCCTCGACGACGAGCGTGAGGCGGGCGACGCCGCGCGCGCTGACGTCGACCGTGCAGTCGCTCGCGTAGGCGCCGCCGGCGGGGGAGACGACCTGCAGCCGGTAGGTGCCCGGCGTCACGGCCGGTGTCGCGAACACGCCGGAGCCGTCGCTGACGATGTCGGCCGGTCCCACGGGCACGCCGGCTGCGTCGAGACGCACCTGGGCGCCGTCCACGGGCGCGCCGCTGCCGTCCTCGATCGTACCCAGCACGTAGCCTGCCGTGTCCTTCCACGGCGTGGGCGGCCGGGGCACCGTGTTCGAGAAGATCCCGGCGACCTGCGCCTGATCGACGAGCTGACCGCTGGTCGTCCGGCCGGTGCGCAGGGCCGAGGCGACATCCTCGAAGGGCCGCTGCGGGGTGTCGCGTCCCGCGGGCGACGACAGCGGGTTGGTCACCACCGGCGCGTTGTTGGCGGCCAGCGAGAACAACGTCAGCCCGCCGTCGGCGCCTGCCGCCGTCAGGGCCGTTCGGCTCTGGCGCAGCAGACCCTCGAGCGAGTTGAGGTAGGCCCCGAGCGCGATGACCAGCGGACGCACCCGCGGGGCACCCTGGAGCCAGGCCATCCAGGCGGCGAACTCCTCGGCGGTCGCCGCCACGTGCTCCGCGCGGTACACCTGCGGCACGACGAGGTCGACGCTGCCATCGGCGGCCCAGCGGAACCAGTCCTGGAAGGTGCGGGCGTAGGCCACCGTGCCGCGGGGATCGCCCGGGGCCGCGCCAGTCGCCATGCCCGAGACGCTGATGACCAGCGACGGGCGGACCGCGAGCGCCGAGACGGCCAGTCGGCGCGTCAGGGCCGTGATCTGCTCCCGGCGCCACTCGCTCCAGCGCGCGTCGTCCTGCCCGGGGAGACCGGGGGCGC
>NZ_JALHPM010000124.1:0-20317 GCF_022842525.1 Luteitalea sp. | reverse complement strand
GAGCCGATGTCCTGGCCACGGAACTTGCCGTTCAGCATCGGCCCCCCGGACAGCACGATGGTCGGCAGGTCGACGCTGGTCGCCCCCATGACGCAGGCCGGCGTCGTCTTGTCGCAGCCGACCAGCAGGACCACGCCGTCGATCGGGTTGCCGCGAATCGACTCTTCCACGTCCATGCTCGCCAGGTTGCGGAACAACATGGCGGTGGGTCGCAGCTGCGTCTCGCCGAGCGACATCACGGGGAACTCGAGCGGGAAGCCGCCGGCCTCGTACACGCCGTGCTTGACGTGCTCGGCCAGGTCGCGGAAATGCGCGTTGCAGGGCGTCAGTTCCGACCAGGTGTTGCAGATGCCGATGATCGGTCGGCCGTCGAAGACATGATCGGGGTGACCCTGGTTCTTCATCCAGCTGCGATGGATGAAGGTGTTGCGGTCGATCCCCGAGAACCACGCCGCGCTCCGCCGCGCCCCTTTGCTGTGCTCTGCCATGGGGGAAACTCTCTCACGGATCGGGATCGGAACCGGGAACCGGGAACCGGGAACCGGGAACCGGGCATCGGGCATCGGGCACCGGGCACCGGGCACCGGGCACCGGGCACCGGGCACCGGGCATCGGGCATCGGGAGTGGGTCCCGAGCGCGCCTGGGTGCGTCGTACGATCAGACGCCAATGCGGTGGTCCTTCGCCTTGCTCCTCGTGATTCCCCTGACCACCGGTTCCGGGTGGGAGGTGCTGCGCTACCGCGGCATCGCGCCGCACGTGATCACGTTCGGGGCGGACGGCCTGCGGGTCGAGGTGAACGCCTCGGCTGCCCCCCTCGTGTACCCGCTCGACTCGCCGCAGTGGGTGCGGGGCCTGCACGCGGAGGGGCGGATTGCCGGAGCCGTGCGGACCGATGCCCAGCGCCAGGGCCAGCGCGGAGCGGACGACTATGCCCTGCGCGTCGGGCTGGTCGAAGTGGGCACGCGCCGGCCCGGCTGGCTCGAGCGCAAGATGGCGCCCGCGTGGGTCCAGCGCCTGTTCGCGCTGGCACCGCCACACATGGGCGTGGCCGGCATCCGCTTCTTCAACGTGGCCCTGTCGCCATCGCAGGTCGGCCAGTCGCGGCAGCATCCCGCCAGCGCGTTGATCAGCGAGCGCGTGGTCGCCGCGCCCGACGCCACTGGCCGGTTCACGGTGGCGGTCGACCTCGACGCTCCCATCGAGACCGCTGCGGTCTGGATCAGCGTGGACGGCGACGACACCGCTTCACGCTTCACGCTGACGCTCCCTCGCCTCGAACTGCGCCTGGCCGACCGGCCGACGGACGGCCGGCCGAGATAGGGCGCCGAGGCGGGCGGGCCGCCGTGGCAGGTAGACTCCCGTCCATGCGTGTCCATGCTCTCCTCGCCCTGGCGTGCGGCCTGGCCGCCTCGCCGGCCCTTGCCCAGTCGACCGCCGACAGTCTCTACCGGATGCAGGACGTGCAGACGCGCTGGATCAGCCCGGAGAACCCGACGGGGGCGCGTAGTGCGGGGGGCACGGTCAACAAGGGCGCCAAGGGCGCGGCGTTCATCGTCGTGCCCCCGGGCGCGAGCGTGGATTTGGCCGACATCCGCGGGGCCGGCATCGTCCATCGCATCTGGATCAGCGGCACCATCCCGCGCAACGCCGAGCAGCGTCGACTGGTGCGCCTCGAGATGTACTGGGACCGGGCGGCCACGCCCGCGGTCGATGCCCCGATTGGTGACTTCTTCGGGATCGGGCTCGGCCTGGCGGTGCCGTTCGAGAGCGCGCTGTTCCAGAACCCCGAGGGACGGTCGTTCAACATGACGGTGCCGATGCCCTTCCGCACGGCCGCCCGCATCCGGCTGGTGAACGAGGCGCCGTCGTACGCCCTGGTCTGGTACGACATCAACTACAGCGAGGTCACCTCACACGCCGCCGATGTTCTCTACTTCCACGCCACCTGGAGACGCGACCTGGCGACGACGCCGGGGACGGACTTCGAGCTGCTGCCGCGTGTGCAGGGCCGGGGCCGCTATCTCGGCACCAACGTCGGCGTGATCGGCGGCCACGAGGCGTATCGCGGCACGTGGTTCGGCGAGGGCGAGGTGAAGGTGTTCCTCGACGGCGACACGACGCAGCCGACCCTGGCCGGCACGGGCACCGAGGACTACATCGGGACGGGCTGGGGACAGGGCCGCTACGCCGGGCGCTACTTCGGGTCGCTGGTGGCCGACGACGCGCGCGATCTGTACGCCTTCTATCGCTTCCATCTCGACGACCCGGTGTTCTTCCACCAGGCGTGCCGCGTCACGCTGCAGCAGATGGGCAACGCGCCGATCGCGAAGGTCCGGGCGATGCTGGCCGCAGGCGTCCCCGCCATCCCCGTGCTGGTGCTCGACCTGAAGGGCCAGAACGTGATGGACATGCGGACGACCGCGCCGGACATCCACCTGCTGCTCGACGCGCCGGGCCTGCCGCCGTTCACCGACGCCTCGCATCCCCAGGGCGGCGTCAACTACTACCGCAGCGACGACGTCTCGGCGACGGCGTACTTCTACCTCGATCGCCCCGAGAACGGCCTGCCGCCGCTGGCCCCGGCCGCACTCCGGATCCAGAACCTGAAGGACCGCGTGTGGACCGAGCCGCAGCGGTAAGGACCGGCCTGCAGGACACGTCCCGCGGCTACAGGAGGAAGCCGGCGATGGTCGCCGT
This sequence comes from Luteitalea sp., assembly GCF_022842525.1. Lineage (NCBI taxonomy): Bacteria > Pseudomonadati > Acidobacteriota > Vicinamibacteria > Vicinamibacterales > Vicinamibacteraceae > Luteitalea > Luteitalea sp. The sequence goes on along the minus strand of NZ_JALHPM010000124.1, from coordinate 17,618 downwards.
GACGAAGTTGGCCAGCGTGCCGGCCATCATGGCCCGGAAGCCGAGCCGGGCGAGGTCGCTGCGCCGCTGCGGCGCCAGCGCGCCGATGCCACCGACCTGCATGCCGATCGAGCTGAAGTTGGCAAAGCCGCACAGCGCGAAGGTGGCGATCGTGAACGATCGCGGGTCCAGCGTCGCCTTCATGGTGCCGAGCTGCGAGTAGGCGACGAACTCGTTCAGCACCATCCGCGTGCCGAGGAGGTTGCCAATCGACCCGGCGTCCTGCCACGGCACGCCCATGCTCCACGCGATGGGCGCGAACACCCAGCCGAAGATCTGCTGGAGGCTCAGCCCGGCCAGCCCGAGCAGGGCGTTGACCAGGGCGATCAGGGCCAGGAACGAGATGAGCATGGCGCCGACGTTGAGAGCCAGCATCAGCCCTTCGGAGGTACCCCGGCCGGCCGCATCGATGATGTTGACGTCGGTGCGCTCGGTCTCCAGCGTGACCGACCCCATCGTCTCCGGCACCTGCGTTTCGGGGACGAACATCTTGGCCATCATCAGCGTGCCCGGCGCCGTCATGATCACGGCCGTCAGCAGATGCTGCGCCTCGATGCCGAACAGCACGTAGGCCGCCATGATGCCGCCCGAGATGTGCGCCATGCCGGAGGTCATCACCGTCATCAGCTCCGACTGGGTCATCTTCGCGAGGTACGGGCGAATGGTGAGCGGCGCCTCGGTCTGCCCCATGAAGATGCTGGCCGCCACGTTGAGGGTCTCGGCACCACTCGCCTTCATCACGAAGCGCATGCCGACGGCGAACACCCGCACGACCAGCTGCATCACGCCGAGGTAGTAGAGGATGGCGAAGAGCGAGGCGATGAAGATGATCGTCGGCAACACCTGGAAGGCGAACAGCACCGAGTAGCGCGCGCCCTCCTCGCCGAGGGCCCCCGTCATCACACGCGGCCACACCGTCTTGTCGCCGAGCGGGCCGAAGACGAACGCCGACCCGACGCTGCCGAAGTCGAGCAGCCAGTTGATGCCCCGCCCCGCCGCCGCGAACGCATCACGCCCCGGCGTCGTCCGCAGCACGATCAGGGCGATGACGATTTGCAGACCGAGTCCCCACGCCACGGTCTTGCGGTCGATGGCCTTCCGATCGCTCGACCACGCGAACGCGATGGCGAGCAGGACCAGCAGGCCGACCAGCGACTGGACCTTCGGAGCACTGGCCACGTAGGCAATGCCCGCGGCCACCGCCGCCGCGGCCAGCATGCTGCCGAGAATGACGACGTCCTCCCGGCGCCACGGGGCGCGGGCGGGGGTCGGAACAGATGGGTGAGTCACAGCGCGCGAGTATACCTAAGCTGGTCCCTTGGCACGCGCATTGCTCGCGTCTCCCGCATGGCTGACGGGGGGGCTCCGAGATGAGCTGGTGGCGCGACAGGTCGCTCACACTGGTGCTGCTGGCGCTCTTCGCGGTGTGCACGGCGGGCCAGGCCGTTACCGGCTGGCTCGAGTACAACGGGGAGCGTGAAGCGCATGGGCAGTCGACCAGCACGCTGCCCGGCTATCTGGCGACCGGACATCCGTGGGCGGCGCTGTTCGAGAACTGGGAAAGCGAGTTCCTGCAGATGGCGGCCTTCGTCCTGCTGACCACGCGCCTCGTACAGAAGGGGTCGCCGGAGTCACGCCGGCGCGGCGTGCGCGAAGCCGTCGACGCCGACCCGCGCGATCATCAGTACGCCCCGGGCGCGCCATGGCCCGTGCGACGGGGCGGGTTCGTCGCCCGGCTCTATGCACACTCACTGAGCCTCGCCCTGCTGCTGTTGTTCACCGCGTCGTGGGTGGGACATGTGCTGGGAGGACTGGCGGCCTTCCGCGCCGACGCGGTAGCCCACGGACAGCCACCGCCCGCGCTCGGGGCCTATCTCGCGTCGCCACGCCTCTGGTTCGAGTCGCTGCAGAACTGGCAGAGCGAGTTCCTGTCGATCGCCGCCATGGTCTGGCTGTCGGTCTACCTGCGCGAGCGTCGCTCGCCCGAATCCAAGCCGGTCCACGCGGCACATGACGAGCACGACTGACCCACGGCCCCCGGGCTGCGATACGCTCGGCAGCCATGCCGGCGTGCGTCCTCCGTGCCTTGTCCGCCCTCGCCCTGACGGTCGCCGCACCGGCGGCCGCCTGGCAGCGCCCCGCCTTCGATCTCGAAGCGTTGCCGCATGCCCCGCGATCGGTCGTCGCGTACCGCACCGCGGTGCCGCTGACCATCGACGGACGCCTCGATGACCCGGCGTGGCAGGCCACCGCCTGGTCGGCCCCGTTCGTCGACATCGATGGCGTGCGCCCCGTCCGCCATGCCACGCGCATGAAGGTCCTCTGGGACGATCAGGCGCTCTACATCGCGGCACAGCTCGAGGAGCCCGATCTCTGGGCCACGATCACGACTCGTGATGCGGTGATCTTCCAGGACGACGACTTCGAGGTGTTCCTCGATCCGGGCAACGACACGCACGCCTACTACGAGCTGGAGGTCAACGCGCTCGGCACGGCCTGGGACCTCTTCCTGGTGAAGCCCTACCGCGATGGCGGACCGGCGCTGCACGCCTGGGACATCGCCGGGTTGCGCGTGGCCGTGGACGTGCGCGGCACGCTGAACCGTCCCGGCGACCGCGACGAGGGCTGGACGGTGGAACTCGCCCTGCCCTGGGAGACCCTGCGCGAGGCCGCACCGGAACGCCGTGCGCCGCGCGATGGCGAGCAGTGGCGCCTGAACTTCTCGCGCGTCGAGTGGACGATGGACGTGGTGGACGGCCGCTACCGGAAGCGTCTCGATCCCACCACGGACAAGCCGCTCCCCGAGGACAACTGGGTGTGGAGTCCGCAGGGCGCGATCGACATGCACATGCCCGAGCGCTGGGGCGTCGTCCAGTTCAGCGACGCCGTGGCCGGGTCACGCGTGGTCCCGTTCGTCGAAGACCGCAACGACCGGGTGCGCTGGGCACTGCGGCGGCTCTACTACCGGCAGCGTGCTCATCGCGCGGCACATGGGCGGTATGCGCCCGACCTGGCCACGATCCGCAGTGACGAGATCCGGGTCGACGGGCTCGCGTTTCTGCCCGTCATGTCGGCCACCGCGTCGCAGTTCGAGATCGTCGCGCCCGGCTTCGACGGGACCATGGTGCACCTGGTGCAGGACGGCCGGGTCTCGGTAAGGCCGGCACCAGGCCCGCGCCCCACACCGTAGCGGGGCTTTCACGCGTCGGGCGGTCCGGGAGTGACGACGGGCGATGCTGCGCTCGTCTCGATTCGCTGCAACGCCTGATCCTCACCCTCCACGGGCGAAGACGCCTGCGGCGCGCTCGACGCCGCACCGGCGGCCCCGTGCACGGGCTCGTGCAGTTTCGCCGAGAGGCGCGCCGCGTGACGCTCGGCCTGCTCGCGCGTCTTGTGCACGGCCGCGCCGGCGCCCTCGCGCATGAGTTGCCCATCTCGCACCACCGTCCACGCCGCCCCTTGCTGCAGCACGCGAATCATGTGCGCTCCGCCCTCACCGCGCAGCGATGTCCACCCGCACACGCCCGTGCCACGGCGAGACGATCTCCGCGGCCAGCCGCTCGGCCTCGCGCACCGTGCGCATGGGCAGGTCGAGCACGCGCTCGCCGCGGTAGTTGAAGATGCCGAACCCCGTGTCGACAGGGCGCACCACGACGTCGCCCACCACGACAGGCGCCTCGGGTGACTCCGTCTCGGGGGCAGACGATGCGGTGGCCGGGTCGAGCAGGTGGGGAGACATGGGCTGGTTCACGGTGTGTGGCGACCTTTCCGCCATACCGTCGTAAGAGCACAGGACGTGCCAGATTTCTTGGCCACCGTGAACCAGATGAGCCTTCCGGGGTACTAATGCAGCATGTCCCTCGGTTCCCTCGCCTCGCTTCCGGTCCCGCTCGCGCTCGGCCTCGTGGTGCTCACCGCCACGCCGGGGGTCGCCCAGAGTCCCGTGCCACCGCCGGCGACCACCCCGTCCCCACGCGTGGTGCAGCCCGGGGCGGGCCCCGCCCCAGCCACCGCGGAGACGTCGTCGGAGGCCGTGAAGCTGCCCGTCCGACGCGTGGTGCTCTACAAGAGCGGGGTCGGGTACTTCGAGCACGTCGGTCGCGTCCGCGGGGATCAGGCGGTCTCGATCGACCTCACGAGCGGCCAGCTGGACGACGTGCTGAAGTCCCTCACGACGACTGACCTCGGCGACGGGAGGGTCACGGGCATCACGTTCAACTCGACGGCGCCGCTCGAGCAGCGGCTGCGGACGCTGGGGCTTCCGCTCGGCGCGACCACCTCCCCTGCCGACCTGCTGCAGGCGCTGCGCGGCGCCCGGGTCGAGGTGCAGGGCAGCGGCGCCGCGACGTCGGGCCGCGTGTTGAGTCTGCAGGAACGACAGCGGACCGAGGATGACGTCACCGAGCAGGTGCAGGAGCTGACGATCGTCACGGACACGGGCGTCGTGCGGACGTTCACGCTCGGGCCTGGGCTGGGCGTCCGCCTCCTCGAGGCGGAGATGCGCGGCGAGCTGACGCAGTACCTCGATCTCGTCGGGTCGGCTCGGGCGCAGGATGTGCGGCGCCTGCGCATCGGCACGTCGGGTACGGGGGCACGCGACCTGTTCGTCAGCTATGTCAGCGAAGTGCCGGTGTGGAAGTCCACGTACCGGCTCGTCATCCCGACCACGGCAGGCCGGACGCCGTTCCTGCAGGGATGGGCCATCGTCGACAACACGCTCGGCGAGGATTGGGCAGACGTCGAGCTCTCGCTGGTCGCGGGAGCTCCGCAGTCCTTCGTCCAGCAGGTCTCGCAGCCGCTCTACACGCGACGGCCGGTCGTGCCACTGCCGCAGACGGCGATGCTGACGCCGCAGACGCACGACGGCACCATGACGGCCGAAAAGGCCGCGGCCGACGCGGTCATGGGCGGCATCCCGGGGGGCGCGCTGGGTGGCGTCGTCGGTGGGCTGCCGAGCGCGCCGCCGCCGCCCCCCGCACCGGCGCCGTCATCGGCGCAGTTCCGAGTCGAACGGGCCTCGACCAACGAGGTCGAGGAGCGCCTGAGCCGGACGCCCGCGGCGGCCACGGGCGCGGACCTCGGCGACCTCTTCGAGTACAAGCTGACCCAGCCCATCACCGTCCGGCGCAATCAGTCGGCGCTCGTGCCGATCGTGCAGGCCCCGGTGACGGTGGAGCGGGTCTCGCTGTGGAGTGCCGGATCGCGGCTGACGCATCCCCTGCGCGCCGTGTGGCTGACCAACGACACCGGGCTGACGCTCGACGGGGGCAGTGTGTCGCTGGTCGAGGGCGGGGCCTTTGCCGGTGAAGGTCTGATCGACGCCATCCAGCCGAAGGAGCGCCGCCTCGTGTCGTACGCGGTCGATCTCGCGGGGCGCGTGACCACCGCATTCGATGGCGGTCCGCGGCGCATCAGTCGCATCCGCATCGCACGCGGGGCCTTCGTCCAGACCGTGCAGGAACGCGGCACGACGACCTACACGATCCGCAACGAGGACGCGGCGCCGCGCACCTTCGTCGTCGAGCACCCGAAGCGCGACGGGTTCACGCTCGCCACGGGTACGCCGGCCCCGGCCGAGACCGGCCCATCACAGTACCGCTTCCGGGTCGTGGTGGCGCCACGGGCCTCACAGGACCTGAAGGTCGACGAGGTGCACGAGGTGGAGTCGCGCGTGGCGGTGACCACGATCACGAGCGAGCAGGTCGCGCTGATTCTGCAGGGGCGCAGTCAGGACACGACGCTCGAGCCGCAGCTGCGTGCCGTGATGGCGCAGAACGCGGAGGTCGCGCGGCTGAAGACGGCCCTGCGGGATCGACGCGCCGAAATCGAGCGGATCGAGCAGGACCAGACCCGCGTGCGCGAGAACCTGGCGGCGCTCAAGACGAGCGCCGAGGAACGGCAGCTCGTGGCGCGCTACGCCACGCAGCTGAACGTCCAGGAGGATCGTCTCGTGGTGCTGCGCAAGGAGATCGAGGACCTCGAGGGGCAGCGCGGCAAGGCGCAGGACGATCTCGTGCGCCTCGCCAACGCCGTCACCCTCGACGTCACGATGCCGTGAGGTTGGGAGGGACCGCGCGCCCTAGCGGAAGACGCGACCGACGCCGAAGTACGTGCGCCAGCGCCCGTCGAACCCGGAAGCCCCCGCGAGGACGACCGGTCCGACGATCGTGTCCAGGATGACGCCGACGCTGGCATTGGTGCGCCAGCTCGCCGCGGACCATTCGTCGAACGCGTCGCCGTTCTCGATCCAGCCCCCGGCGTACACAGGGCCGCCGAGGAAGTCCGGCAGGCGGCCGAGCTGACGCAGATAGCCGCCGCCGCCGACCCACGAGTGCTTGCCGAGGATCTCGCCGGGCGAATACGCGCCGAGCCTGAACGGCGCGCCCAGGCCGAAGGCAGCCGTCGGCGCCGGTTCGCCGTCCAGCGTCGCGGACACGCCGCCGAACGTGAACACGCGTCCCGCCTTGCCGACGGACCAGAACGACGTGTGCGACGTCTGCAGCTGCGTGAAGGAGGCCGACCGCTGGACGGTCGTGCGATCGATGGAGATGTCCGGCGCGTCGAACGCGTGGGACAGCCGGACGACGGAGGCGATCCCACGCGTCGGCACGACGGGGCTGTCCTGGGTGTCCAGGCGCCACGTCAGGTCGGTGCCCGAGTCGCGCCCCGCCACTTCCGGCAGGTCGGGATTGCCGACTTCGATACGTGCCGTCGTGCGCCCGAGGTACACGCCGAGGCGGACGTCGCTGCGCGCGCCGACGTTGACGCCGAGATTGGCGCCGGCACGGGTCGTGACGAGACCGTATCGACCGATCACGGTGTCGTCCTCGATGAAGTTGGCCGTCCCGGTGACCAGGCCCGCGTACGGTGCCACGAACAGCGGCGACCGCCCGATGGGGCGATACCACTCCGCGGCCACGCCGGGATCGGATCCGAGCGTGCCGTCGAGGCGCAGTTCCGATCCCGATCCGAAGAGGTCGAACGCCAGGTACCGCGCGGTGGTGGTGATGCGGAAGTCGTTCGACGTGGTGTTCTCGAGATTGACGCCGAGCATCATGAACGGCGGCGCATAGGCCTTGGGTCGCCCACGTACCAGCAGCCCGGGCTGTCCGCCTTCGTTGCGGGTCGTGCGCCAGGTGATCGTCTCGTAGCGGTCGAGGCCGGTCAGCTCGGCGAGGTCTTCCTCGATGGCGGCGATGTCGAGGGCGACGCCGACATGCCGGGCCAGCAGTCGTTCGAGGCGCTCGGCATCGTTGTCGCCAAAACCCTCGATGCGCACGAAGGTGGGCGCCGGCACGTCCGTTCGGCGGCGCGCCTGGCGCGCCTGCACCCAGGTCGCGAACTCGGCCTCGCTGACCGCCAGGGGCAGCAACTGATCGCGCATCGCCTCGGCGGCGCGATAGCCCTCCTCGACGAGGTCGGCAGCGCGCCGCCAGTCGAGCGAGCCGTACTTCGACAGCGGGACGTTGATCACCACATCGGCCGAGGCGATCGACTTGCGCGTGGACGCGCGCATCATGGCGTCGAGGGTCGACCCGGCCAGGCCGAGCAGCGTGTAGCTCAGACTCTCGCGATCGCCCAGGTCGCCGACGTTGATGGCGATGACCTGGTCGGCCCCCATGGATTTCACCACGTCGGCCGGGACGTTGTTCATCGCCCCGCCATCGACCAGGACGTGGCCTTCCATCGTGACCGGCGGAAAGATCAGCGGGATCGACATCGTCGCGCGCATCGCGTCGGCGAGCGAGCCGCGACGCAGGACGACCTGGGAGGCCGTGACGAGATCGACGGCGACCGTGCGGAACGGCGTCGGCAGGCTGTCGAAGCTCTCGAGCTCGTGATACGGCGCGGCGATGCGCCCGAGCAGGAGTTCGACGTACTCGCCGTTGTTGAGCGACGTGGGCGCGACGATGCCGCCCTTGAGGCCGAACTCGAGGCGGGAGGGATAGGCGCGGGCGTCGGTCTTGCGGCGGATGTTCTTGTACGCGAAGGTCGAGGCGCCGAACAGCTCGTCCCAGTTCATCGCATCCAGCAACCCCTGCAACTCGGCGGCGTCCATGCCGGTGGCGAAGGCCCCGCCGATGAGCCCGCCCATGCTCGTGCCGGCGGCGACGTCGACGGGAATCCGGTGCTCTTCGAGCCATCGGATGACGCCGACGTGCGCGATGCCTCGCGCGCTGCCGCCGCCGAACGCGACGCCGACGATGGGACGCCCCGCCGCCAGGGCGACCCGGGGCACGTCCGCGCCGATCGTGCTGACGCCGCCGACACTGCGGCCCGCCCGCTGGACTGGGGCAGCGCAGCCTGCCACCAGCACGATCCCCAGCACCGCCCCGATGATTCCGGACTCACGGTTCGCCATCCGCGCACCTCGCTGTGCGCGTCATGGCACCACACCTGAACTGCGAACGTCCACTACTTCGCCTGCAGGGTCCCGATGTACGCCGCGAGGTTCCGGGTGCGCAGCAGGGCGACGGTCTCGTCGCCACGACTCTTGAAGATCGGCCCCCACATCGGCATGTCGACCGACCCGTGCGCGGCCGGCATCTTGTCGCGTCCGAGGATCTGGTTCTCGACGCTGACCGCGTCGTACTTGCCGTACCGCTTCGCCATCGTGGTGAGATCGGGCACTGGTACCTTCAGCGCCGGCACCGCCGGGCCGCCCCCCTTGCCGGTGATCCCGTGGCAGACGGCGCAATACGCGAGGAAGTTGTCCTTGCCTTCCACGGAGACCAGCGCCTGGTATGTGCCCTGGCGGATGGTCGGCGCCTGACTGTGCGTGGTCGCGGCCATCCCGAGTGCCGAGATCACCACCACGGCGGTCGCCGCCAGTCCCGTGAACAGACGCACTGCGTGAGTCCTTGCCATGGGATCCTCCCCTCGAACATGACGCCCCGAGGCCGAACGGCCCCGCCAACTGCGTCGTGCTGCCCCGGGGCTCAGTGACTTGGTGCGCCCGACGAAGTTGCAAGGAGCTTGCCGTCCGGTCCGCGCACGGGCGACGCACTCCGCCGGTCGCTCGGGCGCGATGGAGGGCCCCTTCGAGGAAATTTCCGGAGCGTTGCGGGCGTTTCCGCAGTGCAGGGCCGCCCCGGGCGTGGTGACCGGCGCCCGGCCGTCACGGGTGAGCCGAGAGGCTCGTCACGAAGGCGACTTTGGTTATAGGATCATAAGTCGAATGACGACCGTGACCTTCGACCGGGACCCGTCCGTACCCCTCGCCACCAATCCCCACCTGCTCCGCTGGGTGGAGAAGATGCGCCACATGACCAGCCCCGCCGCCGTGCACTGGGTGGACGGGTCGCAGGAGGAGTACGACGCCCTCTGCGCGGGCATGGTCGAGACGGGCACGCTCACGAAGCTGAACGAGGACCTCTGGCCAGGCTGCTACTACGCCCGGTCCGACTCGTCGGATGTGGCGCGCGTCGAGCAGCGCACCTTCGTCTGCTCGCTCTCGCGGGACGCCGCCGGCCCGACCAACAACTGGGTCAACCCGTTCGAGATGCGCAAGACGCTGCGCGGCCTGTTCAAGGGCTGCATGGCCGGACGCACGATGTACGTGCTCGCCTACAGCATGGGCGAGGTCGGGTCCCCGATGTCGCAGATCGGCGTCCAGCTGACCGACTCGCCGTACGTCGTCGCGAGCATGCGCATCATGGCCCGCATCGGTCTGCCCGTCCTCCAGGAGATCGACCGCGATACCAAGCGCGTCGTCCCCTGCATGCACAGCGTCGGCATGCCGCTGCAGCCGGGCCAGAAGGACGTCCCGTGGCCGTGCAACGACCAGAAGTACATCGTGCACTTCCCGGAGACGCGCGAGATCTGGTCCTACGGCTCCGGCTATGGCGGCAACGCGCTGCTCGGCAAGAAGTGTTTCGGACTGCGCATCGCCTCGGCCATGGCGCGTGACGAAGGCTGGATGGCCGAGCACATGCTGATCCTCGGCGTCGAGGATCCGCACGGCGAGAAGACCTACGTCGCGGCGGCGTTCCCGAGCGCGTGCGGCAAGACCAATCTCGCGATGCTCGTGCCGCCCAAGGCGATGAAGGGCTGGACGGTCTCGACCATCGGCGACGACATCGCCTGGCTCAAGCCGGATGCCGAGGGCCGGCTGCGCGCCATCAACCCGGAGGCCGGCATGTTCGGCGTCGCCCCGGGGACGTCACTCAAGACCAACCCGAACGCGATGGCGACCATCGCGCGCAACACCATCTTCACCAACGTCGCGCTGACTCCGGAAGGCGGCGTGTGGTGGGAAGGCATGACGGCCGCGCCGCCCGAGGAGTGTCTCGACTGGCGCGGGCATCGCTGGACGCCGGAGATTGCGCACGAGACCGGCGCGACGGCCGCCCATCCCAACGCGCGCTTCACCGCCCCGATCGCGCAGTGCCCGATCATCGACCCCGGCTTCAACGACCCGCTCGGCGTGCCGATCAGCGCCATCATCTTCGGCGGGCGTCGCGCGACGACGATGCCGCTCGTGTACCAGGCGTTCAACTGGACGTCGGGCGTGTACATGGGCGCCACGATGGGGTCGGAGACGACGGCGGCGGCCGCCGGCGCGGTGGGCAAGGTCCGGCGCGATCCGATGGCCATGCTGCCCTTCTGCGGCTATCACATGGCCGACTACTTCCGGCACTGGATCACGATGCAGCGATCGCTGACCGAGACGCCGAAGATCTTCAACGTCAACTGGTTCCGCAAGGACGCCGAGGGCAAGTTCCTCTGGCCGGGGTTTGCCGACAACATGCGCGTCCTGCGCTGGGTGGTGGACCGCGTCCGCGGGCGCGTGCCGACCCGCGAGTCCGCCCTCGGCTGGATGCCGCGCTACCAGGACATCGACTGGCGCGGCCTCGAGTTCTCGGAGGCCGAGTTCGAGCAGCTGCAGGCCGTGGATCCGGTCCAGTGGCGCCGCGAGGTGATGGAGCACGAGGAGCTGTTCCTCCAGCTCCACTCGCATCTCCCCAAGGAGATGATCTACGAGCGCGAACTGCTGATCTGCCGCCTGTAGCCGGCTCGCGTCGAGCTGAAGCTCGACGCCTACACCTCATCGGGTAGGGCCGGCTCTCCGAGCCGGCCGTCACCGTCCGCCCTCAGCCCAGATCACTCGCCGGCTGGCGCGCGAAGTCGATCTCGGGCAGTTGCTGCACCGCGCGGCGCAGCGACGACTCCCACGACGTGTGAATCAGCGTGAGATCCGGGTCGCTGCCCTCGAGCCGGCGGTAGCGATCGACGGTCAGCGAATCCTTCCGGTACAGCAGCAGATCGATCGGCGGCCCGACGGTGCCGTGGGACCGCATCGTCGCGTCCAGTGACAGCAGCGCGTACTTGGCCGCGATCTCGAGCGGGGTGTCGCGCTCGATGCCGCGATCGAGAATCGGCCGGCCGTACTTGACCTCGCCCAGTTGCAGGTACGGCGAGTCCTCCGTCGCCTGCAGGGGATTGCCCTGCGGGTAGATCAGGTAGAGCGCAGGGTCCTCGCCGCGGATCTGCCCGCCGAGCAGCAGGTGGACGTTGAAGCTGTAGTTGTCGCGCTCGAGCGACGCGCGGTCCATTTCGGACACATGGCGCACCGTGTCGCCGACGATCCGCGCGGCGTGGTAGACCGACGGCGCCGTCGCCAGGCCCCGGCCGGCATCGAAGTCGGCCCGCAGCAACGACAGCACCGACTGGCTGATCGAGAGGCTGCCGCTCGTCAGGATGACGAACACCCGCTCACCCTCGATGATGAAGCGGTACATCTTGCGGCAGACGTTCACCTGGTCGTAGCCGGCGTTCGATCGCGAGTCGGAGGCCATCACCAGCCCCTCCGACGTCACGATACCCAGACAATAGGTCACTCGGTCCTTTCAGCCGCGACGACGGTGCGGCGTCGCCCCATCATACCGACCCCACGCGCACGATGGGCGCCGGAGCGACGGCACGAAACCTGCTTTTCCTGCCGCGTGCAGATTCGACTCGGCTACGACCTTCGCTTCGACGTGCCCGCGCCCACGGTGATGACGACCCTGCTGCACGTGCACCCCTCGCGCGTGCCGGACCTCATCGAGCCGGACGTGTTGCAGGTCGACCCGGCGGTGTCCGTCGAGAGCTATCTCGACCTCTTCGGCAATCGCGCTACACGCCTGCAGCTGCCCGCCGGCACGATCCGCTTGCAGACACAGGCGCTGATCGCCGATGGCGGCGCCCTCGACGCGCGAGATCCGACGGCCGTGCAGCACGCGGCGCACGAGCTGCCGCCCGAGGTTCTGCGCTACCTCATGCCGAGTCGCTATTGCGAAGTCGACCTGCTGGCCCCCATCGCGCTCGACCTCTTCGGCAACACCGAGCCCGGCTGGCCACGCGTCGAGGCGATCTGCAAGTGGGTACACGAGCGTGTCTCGTTTTCATACGCCACAGCTCGACCGACGCGAGGAGCGCTCGACGTGTTCACCGAACGCGTCGGCGTCTGCCGGGACTTCCAGCATCTGGCCATCACCTTCTGTCGGTGCCTGAACATCCCCGCCCGCTATGCCGCCGGCTATCTCGGCGACATCGGCGTCCCCGCCGCGCCGTATCCGATGGACTTCAGCGCGTGGTTCGAGGTCTACCTCGGCGGCCGCTGGTGGTCCTGCGATGCCCGCCACAACGCACGGCGCATCGGTCGTGTGCTGATGGCCACGGGCCTCGATGCCACCGATGCCGCCATCACCACCACCTTCGGCGCGGCGACGCTGACGCACTTCGAAGTGACCTCCGACGCCGTGCCGGACTCGCTGGCCGTCTCCGCGTAATCGCCATGACCGCCATCACCGTCGTCTCGCTCGGCCGTCTGGTGGCCGACCATATCCGCCTCGACCCCGTCGAGGCCTGCGCTCTCCTCGACCAGCTGTGGACACGCCTGGCGGGGACCCGTGACGGCGACGCCGCTCTCACGATCACCGTGCCGCCCCTGAATGCGGTGGGCATCACCGCCTTCGGGGACGTCGAAGTGCGCCAGGGCGCCCTCCGGACCCGGCCGGCCGTGCGCGCGCCGCAGGAAGTGGCCCGCGACCTCGGGCAGCTGCTGCTCCGCCTCCTGCAGTCCGGACGCACGACCCTCGCCTCGGCCGGACCGGCCTGCGTGGACGTGGCCCGACGCGCGACGGGCCGCGCCATGCCGACGCCAGGCGCGCCCGCGCTCGGCTCGCCGTCGGCCCTGCTGGCCGAACTGGATCGCTTCCGTCCGAACGATCCCTCGTCGGCCATCGCCAACGTCTACGCCCGGTGGATGCGCACCACCGATGGCGGCCGCGTCAGGCCTGACGCCGATCGGCCCTCGTCAGGAGACGACGGCAACCTGCTATAAAGCCACATGCTGATTCGGCTGGGATACGACATCGCCCTCTCGTTCCTGGCCCCCGCGCCGGTCACGGCCCTGCTGTCCGTGCACCCGTCGCGCTACGCGGACCTGCGGGAGCCCGACGTGGTGACGACGACGCCGGTCGTGCCCATCGAACAGTTCTTCGACCTCTTCGGCAACCGCATGTCCAGATTCGTGGCGCCCGCCGGCGAGATTCGTCTGCAGGGACGCACGCTGATCGAGGACACGGGGCTGCCCGATGCCGTGCACTGGGGCGCCCGGGAGATCCCCGTCGAACGGCTGCCGCCCGAGACGCTGCGCTACCTGCTCGGCAGCCGCTACTGCGAAGTCGAACTGCTGTCGCCGATCGCGGCAGAACTGTTCGGCCACGTGGCCCCCGGCTGGGCGCGGGTGCAGGCGATCTGCGACTGGGTGCACACGCGCGTCAGCTACTCGTTCGGCCAGTCGAGCCCGACGCGGACCGCGCTCGATGTGTTCACGGGGCGTGCCGGCGTCTGCCGGGACTTCCAGCACCTGGCCATCACCTTCTGCCGCGCGATGCACATCCCTGCCCGCTACGCGGCCGGATACCTCGGCGACATCGGCGTGCCCGCCGCGCCGATCCCGATGGACTTCAGCGCCTGGTTCGAGGTGTACCTCGAGGACCGCTGGTGGACGTTCGATGCCCGCCACAACACGCCCCGCCAGGGGCGCGTGCTCATGGCCACGGGCCTCGATGCCGCGGATGCAGCGCTGACCACGACGTACGGGGCCGCGACCCTCACCCACTTCGAGGTCGTGAGTGACGAAGTGCCGGCCGGCGCTCACCCCTTCGCCTAGTTTCTGAAGCGCCGACCGCCAGTCACGTCCGCTTCGTGCTCTGGCTCCCCTGCTGATCAGGCGCGGGCGCGGCGACCGCGCGGCGGCGCGTCGTCGCTGCGGGCGGCCGTGAGTCGCTCGGCGATCGCGGCGAAGCGGTCCTGCGGTCCCGTCCACTCCAGTGCGTCGACGTCGGCCACGATCGGGACGTCGTCGCGCAAGGTGGCCAGGGTGCGGAACAGGAAGGCCTCGTCGCGCTGGGCGGCGAGATGTCGCGCGAGCGCGGCAGGATTGGCGGGATTGGCGGTCCAGGTGCGGTAGTCGGCCGGGATGGCCTCGAGATGGCCGTAGCGTGCCAGCATCACCGCCGCCGACTTCGCGCCCCACCCGCGTACCCCGGGGTAGCCGTCGGCGGCATCGCCGACCAGGGCGAGGTAGTCGGGGATCGACGTCGGCGGCACCCCGAACCTCGCCATGATGCCCGCGTCGTCCAGGGTCACGTTCGTCCGGCGATGGACCTGCACGACGCGCGATCCGCGCACGCACTGCGCCAGGTCCTTGTCCGGCGAACAGACATGGACCTGCTGCACACGCGGGTCGGCCGCCGCCACCCGGGCCGCGGTCGCCAGCGCATCGTCGGCCTCGAACGCGATCATCGGCCAGACGACGAAGCCGGCCGCCTCAAGGACGTCCTCGAGCAGCGGAAACTGCGACCACAGGTCGGCCGGGATGCCGGCCCCGGTCTTGTAGCCGGGCCAGAGGTCGTTGCGAAAGGATTCGATGACGTGATCGGTCGCCACGCCGATGTGGGTCGCGCCGCGGCGCACCATCGCCAGCAGCGAGTGGACCACGCCGCGCACGGCGGCGACCTCCTGCCCGTCGCGGTCGCGGGCCGGCGGCACCGCGTGATAGTGCCGGAACAGCTCGTAGGTGCCGTCGATCAGATGGACGTCCATGCCGGAGCGCCTCAGGGCCTGGACGGATCGAAGTGCCGGCGCAGGCGCGATCCGTAGGCGGCGTAGTCGTGCTGGAACCGATCCGAGGCGGCGGCAAACGCCGTGACGCGCTGCATGAACCGGGTCTCGAACATGAAGGCGAGGGTGGCCTCGAGCTTGTGCGGGTGCAGGTCGGCGGTGCTGGCGGCTTCGAAGGCGTCGACGTCGGGGCCGTGCGGCAGCATCGTGTTGTGGAGGGAGCACCCGCCGGGCACGAAGCCCTGCGGTTTGGCATCGTAGCGGCCGTACACGAGGCCCATGAACTCGCTCATCACGTTCATGTGGTACCAGGGAGGCCGGAAGGTGTTCTCGGCAACCGCCCAGCGCTCGGGAAAGACGACGACATCGACGTTGGCCGTACCCGGCGTCTCGGACGGCGACGTCAGCACCGTGAAGATCGACGGGTCGGCGTGGTCGAAGAGGATCGGTCCGACGGGAGAGAAGCGGCGGAGGTCGTACTTGTACGGCGCGTAGTTGCCGTGCCAGGCTACGACGTCGAGTGGCGAATGATCGAGGTCGGCGGTCCAGAGCGCGCCGCCCCACTTCACGAACATCCGTGACGGGACGTCGCGATCCTCGTACGCCGCGACCGGGGTCAGGAAGTCGCGCGGATTGGCCAGGCAGTTGGCGCCGATCGGACCGCGTTCGGGGAGCGTGAATGCGCCGCCGTAGTTCTCGCAGAGGTACCCGCGCGCCGGGCCGTCGCGCAGTTCCACGCGCAGCTTGACGCCACGCGGGATCACCGCCAGCTCTCCCGGCGCGATGTCGATGATGCCGAACTCGGTCCAGAGCCGCAGGGCCCCCTCCTGCGGCACGAAGAGCAGTTCCCCGTCGGCGTCGTAGAAGTACTCGTCCACCATCGAGCGCGTGATCAGGTAGACGTGGGCGCCCATGCCGGCCTGTGCGCCCGCGTCGCCTGCGGTGGTCATCGTGCGGACGCCTTCGAGGAAGGACTGCGGCGTCTCGGGCAGCGGCAGCGGATCCCAGCGCATCGGCCCGATCGGCACGTCCACCTCGTGCGCCGGGGCCGTGCGCCAGAGGCCGAGGTCCGCCTGGCGACAGGGCCCCCAGTGCTGCAGCGTCGGGCGGATGCGGTAGAGCCACGACCGTTCATTGCTGGCGCGCGGGGCCGTGAACGGCGATCCCGACAACTGCTCGGCATACAGACCGTAGGCGCACCGTTGCGGGGAGTTGCGCCCGATCGGCAGCGCCCCGGGCAGGGCCTCGGTCTCGAAGCCATTGCCGAACCCGGACAGGTACGCGACGGGGCCAGACTGGCCGGCGGCCAGGGCAGGGGTCACGGTCATGGCGGTCTCCTCCGGCACTCAGGTACCACATATGATCGCGGAGATGCCACACCTCTTCACGCCACTCACGCTCCGCGGGGCGACCCTGCCCAACCGTGTCTTCGTCTCGCCGATGTGCCAGTACTCGAGCGAGGACGGCGTGGCCACCGACTGGCATCTCGTGAACCTCGGGAGCTTCGCGGTCGGCGGCGCCGGACTGGTGCTGTGCGAGGCCACGGCCGTCACCGCCAATGGCCGGATCAGCCCGCAGGATCTCGGCATCTGGCAGGACGGACACGTGGAGGGCCTGGCGCGTCTGACACGCTTCGTCGCCGAACAGGGGGCCGTGCCCGGCATCCAGCTGGCCCATGCCGGACGCAAGGCCAGTACGCGACGGCCGTGGGACGGTCGGGGCACGGTGTCGCCCGAGGAGGGCGGCTGGCTCGATGTCGTCGGCCCCAGTGCCCTGGCGTTCAACGACCACTACCCGCAGCCGCAGGCGCTGACGCTGGACGGCATCCGCGCGGTCGTGGAGGCGTTCGCCGATGCCGCCGCGCGCGCCTGGGACGCCGGCTTCCGGGTCGCCGAGGTGCACGCGGCCCACGGCTACCTGCTGCATCAGTTCCTGTCGCCGATCAGCAACCGGCGTGACGACGACTATGGCGGGACGTTCGAGAACCGCTGTCGCCTCACGCTCGAGGTCGTGCGCGCCGTGCGACGCCGGTGGCCCGACGCCGCCCCGCTCTTCGTCCGCGTCTCGGCCACCGACTGGGTCGAAGGCGGCTGGCACGTGGACGAGTGCGTGGACCTGGCCCGCCGCCTCGCCGCCGAGGGGGTCGACCTGGTCGACTGCTCGTCGGGCGGCAACGCCTCACACCAGCAGATTCCGGTCGCGCCGGGGTACCAGGTGCCGTTCGCGAGCCGGATTCGTCGCGACGCCGGTGTGCCGACCGGCGCCGTCGGCCTCATCACCGACCCGCAGCAGGCCGACGAGATCGTCGCGACCGGGCAGGCCGACGCCGTCCTGCTCGCACGCGAGTTGCTGCGCGACCCGCACTGGCCCCTGCGGGCCGCGCACGCGCTCGGCCATGTCGTGTCGTGGCCAGCGCAGTACGCGCGCGCCGCGACCGGCACCGTGCCGCCGCGGCAGCCCTGGAC
>NZ_JALHPM010000123.1:0-20347 GCF_022842525.1 Luteitalea sp. | reverse complement strand
AGTACGCGCCGGCCGTGCGTGCGGCGCAGGCGCGCGCGACCGCCGCGGCCGCCGCGGCCGATGCGGCGGGACGGTGGCGCAACCCCACCGTCGATCTCTCGGTCGAGAATCTGGGGCCGCAGGATCTCGACCACGATGCGTTCGTGTGGTTCACCCAACCGCTCGACATCGGCGCGCGGCGATCGACGCGCATCGCCGCCGCCAGGGCGTCGCGCGACTTCATGGCGCGCGAGGTGGACGCACGCGCCCGCCTCGTCGATCTCGTCGTCGTCGACACCTATCTCGAGGTCGTGCGGGCACGGCAGGCCGTCGTCCTGCTGGAGGCACACGAGCGGGCCATCGAGGACGTGGTCTCGCTGGTGCGGCGTCGGGTGGCGGAGGGTGTGGCGCCGGAAGGGGACCTTCGCAAGCTGGAGGCCGAGAAGGCGCGCACGCGGATTGCCCGCGTCCGCTCCGAGATCGCGGTCCGACAGCAGGCCCTGGCGCTCGGCGTGCTGACCGGCCAGCCTGACCCGGACCTCGGGACCCGTGTGGTCGCACCGGCGCCGCCGCCGCTGACGACGATCGGGATCGAGGCCGCGATCGAGCAGCGCGCGGATGTTCGCGCCGCCGCCAGCCGCGTCGACGAGCGGCGCACGGCGGCCGCCGCCGAACGCGCCCTCGGATCCACGGCGTTCGCGTTGACCGGCGGCTACAAGCGCACGTCGGGCTTCAACACCGGCACGGCCGGTATCTCCATCGACCTGCCGGTGGGCCTGCGCAACACGCCGGCGCGGCTGCGGGCCGAGGCCGAGGTGACCGCGGCCACGCTGGAGCTCGAGCAGGCCCGCGCCGCCGCCCGGGCCGACATCGAACAGGCCGTGCTCGCGGCGCGGGTGCTCGCCGAGGAAGCCACGCGCATCGCCGAGACGCTGGTCGAGCCGGCCGTCGTCGCTCAGCGCGCGGCCCGCGCGGCGTTTCGGGAAGGCACCGGCGATGCGCTCTCGCTCGTGGATGCCGACCGCGTCTATCTCGATTCACAGCGTGAAGCCCTGGCGGTGCAGCTCGACGCCGCCACGGCCAGCATCCGCGCCCGTCTGGCGCTTGGAGAGGACCCGCTTCCATGACCGTTGCATCCGCTGGTGTTCGCCTGGGCCTGATCCTGCTTGCGGTGGCCGCGGGCGCGGCGTGCTCGAGTGCGCCTCAGGAGGAGACGGCGACGCCGGCTGCTCCTCAGGACGCCGTGACGCTGTCGAAGGCCTCGCAGACACTGGCCGGCATCACCGTCCAGACCGTCACGGCCGAGGCCGTCGGAGCGGCGCTCGAGGCCGTGGGCACCATCGCCATCGACGACACCCGCACCGCGCGCGTCGGCTCGCTGGTCGAGGGCATCGTCGACGCCACCCACGTCAACGTGGGTGATCGGGTGCGTCGGGGCGCGCTGCTGGCGGGCCTGCACAGCCACGAGGTGCACGACAGCTGGGGCGACTACCGCAAGTCGGTGGCCGACCGGCGCCGCGTCGAGCAGGAGCTCGCCTTCGCCAACGAGACGCTGGCGCGCACCGAGCGCCTGCTCACCGACAAGGCGGCCTCCGCCCTCGAGGTCGAGCGCGCCCGGTCGAACCGGGCCAGTGCCACCGAGCAGCTCGCCATGGCCAACGCCGAAGTGCGGCGCGCCACCGAGTCTCTCGAGCACCTCGGCATCGAGATCGGCAACGCCCCGGAGGCGGCGGTCAACGAGATCGTCCCGGTCCGCACGCCCCAGGCGGGCGTCGTGCTCGAGAAACTTGTCACCACCGGCACGACCGTGACGCCGGGCACCGCGCTGTTCGTGGTGAGTGACACCTCGTCGCTCTGGGTGCTGGCCGAGATCGACGAAGCGGCGCTCGCGCGGGTGCAGGTGGGGGCGGCGGTGCAGGTCGTGGTGTCGGCCTATCCCACGGAGCGCTTTCCGGCCCGGGTGACGTTCATCGGCGACACCATCAACCCGGCGACGCGTCGCGTCGTCGTCCGCTGCGCGTTGCAGAACGGCGATGGGCGTCTCAAGCCCGGGATGTTCGCCCGCGTGCAGCTCGAAGGGGTGGCTCCAGAGCCGATGGTGCACGTCCCCGTCGATGCGGTCCAGGACCTGGGCGACCGCCGCGTGGTGTTCGTCTCGGGCGCCGACGGCCAGTACGTGGCGCGTGACGTCGAGACCGGCCGGGAGCGCGATGGGCGCGTCGAGATCCTCCGGGGGCTGACCGCAGGTGAGAAGGTCGTCACCCGTGGCGCCTTCCTGCTGAAGTCCCAGATGCTCGCCTCGTCGGAAGGCGAGTCATGAGTCTCGGTGTCATCGAACGCTTCACCGCGGCGGCGCTGCGCCAGCGCATCTTCGTCCTCGTCTGTGTCATCGCGCTCGTGGCGACCGGGCTCTACGCCTGGCGCGACCTCCCGGTCGAGGCGTTTCCCGACCTGACGAACAACCAGGTCGTCGTCGTCACCCAGTCCAGTGGCCTGGCGGCGCCCGAGGTCGAACAGCGCATCACCTATCCGATCGAGACGGCGCTGATGGGCACGCCGGGGGCCGAGGAGGTCCGATCGATCTCGAAGTTCGGGCTGTCGATGGTCACGGTGGTGTTCGAGGACGCCGTGCCCGTCTACCTGGCGCGCCAGCTCGTCACCGAACGCGTCAACGACGTGCGCAGCCGCATCCCGCCGGGCGCCGAGCCGACCCTGGGACCGGTGGCGACCGCCTTCGGCGAGATCTACCAGTACCTGGTCGAGGGTGACGACTCGTCGGTGATGGCGCGCAAGACGCTGCACGACTGGTCGGTGCGCAATCGGCTGCGCGCCGTGCCAGGGGTCAGCGAAATCAACACGTGGGGTGGTCTGACCGAGCAGTTCCACGTCATCGTCGATCCGCGTCGCCTCGAGCGCTACGGCATCAGCACCCAGCAGGTCATCGAGGCGCTCGCCAACAACAACCTCTCGTTCAGCGGCGGCTTTCTCGAGCGACGGGCCGAGCGGACGACGGTGCGCGGCACGGGGCTGCTGACCGGCCACGCCGACATCGAAGCCGTCGTCATCACGGCGGTCGACGGCGTGCCGGTGCTGGTGCGGGATGTCGCCGACGTCCGCACCGGCGCCATGCCTCGGCAGGGCGCGGTCACGCGCGACGGGCGCGGCGAGTCGGTGGCGGGCATGGTGATCATGCTCAAGGGCGAGAACGGGCGCGACGTCGGCGAGCGCGCCAAGCTGCGCATCGACGAGATCGAGCGATCGCTGCCCGCCGGCGTGACGATGGTGCCGTTCTACGACCAGACCGAGGTCATCGACCGCACGTCGGCCACGGTGCGCCGCAACCTGATCGAGGGCTCGCTGCTCGTCGTCGCCGTCCTGTTCTTCTTCCTGCGCGACGTCCGCGCCTCGCTGATCGTGGCCGCGGTCATCCCCCTGTCGATGCTGTGCGGCTTCATCGGCATGCGCCTGTTCGGGGTGTCGGCCAACCTGATGTCGCTCGGCGCCATCGACTTCGGCCTGATCGTCGACGGTGCCGTCGTGATGATGGAGAACTTCGTCCGCCGACGCGGCGAGGCCGAGCAGGCCATGCCCGAGGACCGGGGCGACGCGTCGCGGATGCGACTGGCGCTGTTCACGCCGGCGGCCGTCGAGGTGGCGCGGCCGATTCTCTTCGGCGTGCTGATCATCATCGCCGTGTATCTGCCGATCTTCACGCTCGAAGGGCTCGAGGGCAAGATGTTCCGGCCGATGGCGATCAC
This sequence comes from Luteitalea sp., assembly GCF_022842525.1. Lineage (NCBI taxonomy): Bacteria > Pseudomonadati > Acidobacteriota > Vicinamibacteria > Vicinamibacterales > Vicinamibacteraceae > Luteitalea > Luteitalea sp. The sequence goes on along the minus strand of NZ_JALHPM010000123.1, from coordinate 16,610 downwards.
GGTGTGCTCGGCCATCTTCGGTGCCCTCCTGCTGGCGCTGACGGCCGTGCCGGCCGCGTCGTCGCTGCTGCTGAAGATGGGTGGCGTACATCACGAGGAGGCCTGGTTCATCCGGCTGCGGGATCGCTACCTGCGCCATCTGGCCGACGCGATGCGTCACCGACTGCGCACGATTGGCGTGGCCGTCGTCGTCGTCAGCACCGCCATCGCCTCGCTGTGGTTCATCGGCACGGAGTTCATGCCGCGGCTGGACGAAGGGGCCCTGCTGATCGAGACGCGCAAGCTGCCGTCGATCTCGCTCGAGGAGTCGGTCGAGATCTCGACGAAGGTCGAGCAGATCGTCAGGCGCTTCCCCGAGGTGTCGCAGGTGGTCACCAAGCTCGGACGTCCGGAGTTGGCGACCGAGGCGATGGGCATCTATCAGGGCGACGTCTACGTCAACCTGCACCCCGAGGACGCATGGACGACAGGGCGCGACAAGGATGCCCTGATCGAGGCCCTCTCGGTGGCGCTGGCGGAGATGCCGGGTGTGACGGTGAACTTCACGCAGCCGATGGCGATGCGCCTCGACGAGGTCGTCTCGGGCGTCAAGGCCGACGTGGCCGTCAAGATCTTCGGCGAGGACAGCGCGACGCTGGAGCGCCTGGCGGGCGAGGTCGAGACGGTGCTGGCGCGCGTGCAGGGGGTAGCCGACCTGCAGGTCGAGATCTTCTCCGGCGCGTCGCAGTTGCAGGTGGCCATCGACCGCGGCGCCATCGCGCGCTACGGGCTGGACGTGATGGCGGTGCAGCGTGTGGTCGAGGCCGCCGTGGGCGGGACCGATGCGACCGAAGTGCTCGATGGGCCGAAGCGCATCCCGGTCGTGGTGAAGTTTCCCGAGGAGGTACGCGCGCACGAGGAGGCCCTCGGCAACCTGGTGCTGACCGCGCCCGGGGGCGAGAAGGTGCCGCTGTCGCGCCTGGCGACGATCACGCGGTCGCAGACGCCTGAAGCCATCAGCCATGAGGGCAGCCAGCGGCGGCTCGTCGTCCAGGCCAATGTCCGCGGCCGCGACATCGGCAGCTTCGTCGCCGAGGCCCAGCAGCGGATGGACGTGGTCAAGATGCCGGCCGGCTACTACGTGCGCTGGGGTGGCCAGTTCGAGAACCAGTCCAGGGCGATGGCGCGGCTGGCGCTGGTGATTCCGCTGTCGCTGGCCATCATCTTCGCGCTGCTGTACGTGACCTTCCACAACGTCCGTCAGGCCGCGTTGATCATCCTCAACGTGCCGTTCGCGCTGGTGGGCGGCATCGCGGCGCTCTGGCTGCGCGGGCTCAACCTCAATCTCTCGGCCTCGGTGGGCTTCATCGCGCTCTTCGGCGTCGCGGTGCTCAACGGCGTCGTGCTCATCACCGCGATCAACCAGCTGCGCACCGACGGGCATGGCCTGCACGAGGCGATCCTCCGCGGCGCGGGGTCCCGCCTCAAGGCCGTGCTGATGACGGCCATGGTGGCGGCGCTCGGGTTCCTGCCGATGGCGCTGTCGCACGGCGCCGGCGCCGAGGTGCAGCGTCCGCTGGCCTCGGTGGTCATCGGCGGCGTGATCACGTCCACCCTGCTGACCCTGATCGTGCTCCCGGTGGTATACGAGATGATCGAGGAAGCCTTCCATGCGACTGCTCGTCGTCGAGGATGACCCCACGATCAGCCACTTCCTGGTGAAGGGCCTGCGCGAGGACCAGCACCTGGTCGATCTCGCCGAGGACGGCGCCGCGGCCGAGGCGCAGGCGCTGGCCGGCGACTACGACGCCATCCTGCTCGACGTGATGCTGCCGGCCCAGGACGGCTTCGCCGTGTGCCGGCGCCTGCGGGCGCAGGGCGTCGACACCCCGATCCTGATGGTGACGGCGCGCGACACCGTCAGCGACCGGGTTCTCGGACTGGATACCGGCGCCGACGACTACCTGGTGAAGCCCTTTGCCTTCGGCGAGGTCGTGGCCCGCCTCCGGGCCTTGACCCGACGAGGACGGACGCGGAGCCTGTCGGCGGTCCTGACGGCCGGAGCCCTCTCACTCGATCAGGAAGCTCACCAGGCCCACGTCGCGGGCGCCCCCGTGCCCCTCACGGCCACCGAGTATCGGCTGCTCGAGTACCTGATGCGGCGCGCCGGCACCATCGTCTCGCGCGACCAGCTGGCCGAGCACGTCTGGGGTGGAGACTACGACCCCTGTTCGAACCTGGCCGACGTGTATGTCGGCTACCTGCGCAAGAAGCTGGCCGGCAGCGCCGCCGCCGACCAGATCCGCACCATCCGCGGCCTCGGCTACATGCTGGCGCGAGGCGACACGTGACAGGGCGGCCCCTGTCGTTCCGGACCAGGCTGACCCTGCGCTGGACGGCGGCGTTCGGCCTGCTGCTGGCGTGCGCCAACACCGCGGTGTACATGGGCGTTCGCGCCTTCGCCGAGCACGACCTCGACGCCAACCTGCGCACCCTGGCGGCCACCGAGATCGCGTCGTCGACCGACGCCGGAGGCACGTTGCACCTCCACGAGCTGCCGCCGGAGGAGCTCGGCGGCGGCGAGTTCGCCGGCAAGTTCGTCCAGTACTACCGCCTCGACGGGACGGTGGTCTTCGAGTCGACCGTGCTCCACGGCGATCGCGTGCTGGACGCGGCGCACTTCGCCCGCGCCCGCCGCGACGACCACGGGATCGCGACGGTGCAGGTGGGCGAGCGCCGCGGCCGGGTCGTGACCGCGCACATCCGCGACACCACGACGCCCTACATCGCGGCCGTCGGCCTGTTCACCGATTCGCTGGACGCGCTGCTCGCCCGGCTCGCGTGGATCCTCACGGGCGTGTGGACCGTCGGCCTCGGCGCGACCGCCCTGATTGGCTTCCTGCTGGCCTCGCGCGCCCTGGAGCCCGTCGACGAGATCACCGCACGCGCCGCCCGCATCGCCACCGGCGACATCGACATGCGGCTCGACCCCCCGCGGACCGACGACGAGATCGGGCGGATGACGCGCCTGCTGAACGAGATGCTGGACCGGCTGCATCGGGTGATCGATGGCAACCGCCGCTTCGCCGCCGATGCGTCGCACGAGCTGCGGAGTCCACTCACCGCGATGGCCGGCGAGATCGACGTCACCCTCCGCCGCGACCGGACGCCCGACGAGTACCGCGAGACGCTCCAGCGGTTGCGCACCCAGATCGACGGCCTGACGTCCATCTCGGAGCAGCTGATGCTGCTGGTGCGCGCCGAGGAGCGGCCCGGCAACATCGCCGCCGAGGAAGTGCCGGTGGCCGCCTCGGTGCAGGCGGCGTGCGCGCGCCTGGCCCCGCAAGCCGCCGCCCGCGGCATCCGGGTCACCCACGGCGGGCTCGACCACCTGGTCGCCTACGTGCAGCCGGTCCTGCTGGCCCGCATCCTCGACAACATGATCGCCAACGCGGTGCTCTACAACCGTGAGGGCGGGTCGGTCCACATCACCGGCTGCGACGAGCCGGCCCCGGGGGATGCCTGGGAGGCGGGCCGCCTGCGCCTCGAAGTCACCGATTCCGGCCCCGGAATTCCACGCGACGAATGGGAACGGGTCTTCGACCGCTTCTACCGCCGGGAGCCGTCGCGGTCGCGGCGGACCGGCGGCGCCGGCCTGGGGCTGGCCCTCAGCCGGGCCATCGCCACGTGGCTGGGGGGCACGCTGCGCGTCCGCGCCTCGGGCCCCGACGGCAGCACATTCGAGCTGACGGTCCCGGGCAGCGACACGACGCGGTCTCAAGACCGCCGGTCTACCGTCGGCGACGTCTGAAGGCCGTGGCGATCGTCGAGCGACGCCCGATCGACATACCAAGCGGGGGCCTATACCAAGGACAGTGATCCGCCGGTCCCTCCGCTCTGTACCCTGCTGGCGGTGCCACATCGTGCCGTCCTGATCGTTGTCGAAGACGCGAGGCTGCGCTCGTGTTGAGCCGCAGGCTGTCCGCGCCCGACGGCGGAGAGCCGTCCGAACGGTCGGCGGGAGCCTCCCCGACGATGCTGGGTCACTCGCCGGTGATGCTGGACCTCTCCGACAAGGTCGCGCAGGCCGCCTCGGGCACGGCGCCCGTCCTCATCGTCGGCGAGAGCGGCACGGGCAAGGGCCTGGTGGCCCGAGCGCTGCACACGCACGGGGCACGCGCGTCGCAGCCCTTCGTGTCCCTCAACTGCGCCGCGATGCCCGATCTGCTGGTGGAATCAGCGCTGTTCGGCCACGTGCGCGGCGCCTTCCCCGCGGCCGTGACCGACCGTGCGGGCCTCTTCGTCGAGGCGAGGGACGGCACGCTGTTCCTCGACAACGTGACGGAGTTGTCCGACGCCCTGCAGGCCAAGCTGCTGCGCGCGCTGCAGGAGCGCGAGGTCTGCCCGCTCGGCGCGGCCAGCGCCGTCTCGGTCGACACCAGGGTCGTCGCTGCGGCCTCGGGGGATGTCGTTCGCGACATCGCGTCGGGCCGGTTCCGCCAAGACCTCTTCGACCGCCTGGCGGTGTTCCACCTCCGCGTGCCGCCGCTGCGGGATCGTCCCCAGGACATCCCCCTCCTCGTCGAGCACTTCGTCCACGGCGCGAGCACCCGCGTCGGTCGGGACGTCACCATCTCGGCCGGTGCCATTGCCCGCCTGCGCCAGCTGTCCTGGCCAGGCAATGTACGGGAGCTGGAAAACGTGATCGAACGCCTTGTCGCCTCAGCTCGCAATCACGTCGTCGACGCCGCGGACATCGTCGTCGATGGCGCGCCTTCGCCATCGGCGGGGGCCCACCCGTTTGCCGACATGCCGACCCTCGACGAGCTCGAGCGTCGCTACCTCGTCTATGCGTTGCAGCGGTTCGCCGGCAACCGCACCCGGACGGCGGCCGCGCTCGGTATCGACCGGCGGACGCTGTACCGGATGTCGGCCCGGCTCGGCGTGCCGATCACGGGCGCCGAGCTCCAGGGTGCCAACAGCGCGGCCAACCTGTAGCGAGGCCGCATCGCGGCCCGGGGCGGGCCGGTGTGCGCCGCGCATCTGTTGTGTCAGACTCGCGACGACCCGGAGGTCCCATGTCGTACGTGCAATCGTCGCTGTCGCGGCGCAGTTTCCTTGCGGCCGCCGTCACCACCCCGTTCGTCGCGGCGCTATCGGCCGCGACCAGGCCGATGGTCGGCCTCGAGTTGTTCTCGGTCCGCCAGGATCTGGCCAGGGACCTGTTCGGCACGGTCCGCACCGTGGCGAAGACCGGCTACGAGGCCGTCGAGTTCTTCTCCCCGTACTACCAGTGGGAGCCGTCGTACGCGCGACAGGTGCGCCAGTTGCTCGACGACGTCGGCATGAAGGCGCCCTCGACGCACAACAGCGCCGACGTCTTCACACCCGAGGGTCTGAAGAAGGCCATCGACCTGAACGTCACCCTCGGGTCCACCCTCATCGTGATGGCCAGCGCCGGTCGCGGCGTCACCACCCTCGACGACTGGAAGCGGGTGGCCGACCGCCTGGCCGCGGCCGCCGAGACGCTCCGCCCGCTCGGCATGGCCGCGGGCTTCCACAACCACCAGACCGAGTTCACGCCGATCCAGGGCACGCGCCCGATCGACGTCCTCGCGAAGCAGACGCCACGGGACGTCGTCCTGCAGTTCGACGTCGGCACGTGCGTGGACGCCGGCCAGGACCCCGTCGCGTGGATCAAGGCCAACCCCGGCCGCATCAAGAGCCTGCACTGCAAGGACTGGGCGCCAGGTGAGGGGCCGGACAAGGGCTACCACGTGCTCACCGGTGAGGGTGTCGTGCCGTGGAAGGAGATTCGCGCGGCGGCCGAGGCGGTCGGCGGGGTCGAGACCTACCTGATCGAGCAGGAAGGCAGCCGCTTCACGCCGTTCGAGACCATCGAGAAGTGCCTGGCCACGTGGAAGGGCATGGCATCGTGAGTGGGCCGGCGACTTCCGCGCGTCGTCGCCGAGCCCTGGTGGGCGGCGCCCTTGCCCTGACGATGGGCCTCGGCACCGCGCACGCGCAGGTCAGGACCACCGCGGGGCTGCTCGAAGGCACTACGGCCGACGAGGGGCGCGTGCGGGTCTTCAAGGGCGTCCCGTTCGCGGCGCCGCCGGTGGGCGACCTCCGGTGGAAATCCCCCGCGCCCGTGTCCCCGTGGACGGGCGTGCGCAAGGCCGACGCCTTCGGTGCGCAGTGCCTGCAGCCCCAGGTCTTCGACGACATCGTCTTCGACCGCCCCGCCAGTGAGGATTGTCTCTATCTGAACCTGTGGACGCCCGCCGCCCGCGCGGACGCGAAGCTGCCGGTGATGGTGTGGATCCACGGCGGCGGCTACCAGGCCGGCGCCTCGCACGAGCCCAGGCACGACGGCGTGCGTCTGGCTCGCAACGGCGTGGTGCTCGTCGCGATCAACTACCGCATGGGTGTGTTCGGCTTCTTCGCCCACCCGGCGCTGTCGGCGGCCGATGCGCGCGGCAGTTCGGGCAACTACGGGCTGCTCGACATGGTCGCGGCGCTGCAGTGGGTGCGCGACAACATCGGCGCCTTCGGCGGCGACCCCGGCAACGTGACGATCTTCGGCGAATCGGCCGGGTCGTTCGCCGTCAACGCCCTGATGGTGGTGCCCCAGGCCCGCGGGCTGTTCCACAAGGCCATCGGTGAGAGCGGCGCCCACCTCGGGCCGTCGCTGCCGCTCGCCACGCGCGCAGCCAGCGAAGCCAACGGCGAGAAGTTCGGGGCCGCCCTGAAGGCGACAACGGTCCAGTCCCTGCGCGCCACTCCGGCCGCCGACGCCCTGGCGGCAGCGGCGACCTGGCAGCCGTGGTTCTCGCCGGCGGTCGACGGGGTGGTGCTGACCGAACCGGTGCTCGCCACGTTTGCCGCGGGGCGGCAGGCGCAGGTGCCGCTGCTGGCCGGCTGGAACGCCGACGAGGCGCGAAGCGGCGTCACGCTGGCGGCGGAGCGCCTGACGGCCGCCTCGTTCGTCGAGCAGACCCGCAAGCGCTTCGGCCCGGCGGCTGAGGCCGTGCTGAAGGTCTATCCGGCCACGAGTGATGCCGAGGCCCTCGAGTCGGCCGCGGCCCTCGCTGGCGACCTGTTCATCGGCTACAGCACGTGGAAGTGGCTCGAGGCGCACCGCACGACGTCGACGGCGCCCATCTACCGCTACCTGTTCTCGCGGAGGATCCCGGTGGCACCGGGCGGAGTCAGCAACGGGCGGTCCGTCACCGCCGAGGCCGTGGGCGCGCGACACGCCGGAGAGATCGAGTACGTCTTCGGCACGCTGGACACCGTGAAGGGTGTGGAGTGGACCCCCGCCGACCGTGCGCTGTCGGAGGCGATCGGACGCTACTGGACCAACTTCGCCCGCAGTGGCAACCCGAACGGCGACGGCCTCCAGGCCTGGCCGGCGCTCGGGCCCCTGCCCGGTGCTGGCACCGTGCAGGACATGGGCCCCCGCATGATCGATCTGGACGCCACGACCCAGGCCATCCCCGAACCGCACCGCGCCCGCTACGAAGCGCTGGACCAGCTGCTGCAGGCACCGCGCCCCTGAGGCCCCGATGACGAGCCGCGTCTCCTTCGTCCGTGCGGCGCTCGTCGTGGTGGCGGTGGCTGTCGCCGCCGGCGGCGCGCGCGTCGCGTCGCAACCAACGGGCACGGCGCCGTCCACGAACTCGCGCACACAGCCCAACGTGGTGGTGATCCTCACCGATGACCAGGGCTACGGCGACGTGGGAGCCTACAACCCGGCCAGCCGCATCCCGACGCCTCACCTCGACCAGCTGGCACGCGAGGGCTTGCGTTTCACGGACGCGCATACGAGCTCCTCCGTGTGCACGCCAACGCGGTACGGACTGCTGACCGGCCGCTACTCGTGGCGCACCCGGTTGAAGAAGGGCGTCCTGTGGGGCAACGGGGATTCCCTGATCGAGCCGGGGCGCACGACCCTGGCGTCCCTGTTGCGGGCCCGGGGCTACTACACGGCGGCCGTCGGCAAGTGGCACCTCGGCATGCACTGGACGGCGCGACCGGGCGCCGTGGTGGACCGCGAGACGACACAGGGGCCCACTGACTGGATCGACTACACGGGCCCCGTCACCGGCGGCCCGATCGCCGCGGGCTTCGACGAGTACTTCGGCATCCCGGCCTCACTCGACATGCGCGACTACGTGTACGTCGAGGGTGAACGCGTCGTCGAGGCCCCGACCAGCGCGCTCCCCGGCATTCCCCAGGGCGTGCCGGGCTTCCATCGGCCTGGCGCGGCCGGGCCGTCTTTCAAGCCCGAGGAGGTGCTCGATCGGTTCACGCACCGCGCCGTGGACGTGATCGAGCGACGCAGCCGAACGAACCAGCCGTTCTTCCTGTACCTGCCCCTGGCGGCCCCACACACGCCGATGCTGCCGACCGGAGACTTCGTCGGCCGGACGCCGCTCGGCCCGTACGGGGATTTCGTCGCGCAGACCGATGCCGCCATCGGCACGGTGCTGCGTGCCCTCGCTCGCGCGGGCGTGGCCGATCGCACGCTGGTGATCGTCGCCAGCGACAACGGCCCGGCGCCGGCGGGGGGCATCGCCGATCTCCTCACGCAGGGCCACGATGCAGCGGGCGGCTGGCGAGGCACCAAGCACACGCTGTACGAGGGGGGCACCCGCGTGCCGTTCCTGGTGCGATGGCCGGGGGTGGTCGCGCCCGGCGGCGTCACGCACCGCACCATCATCACCACCGACGTGCTGCGGACGCTGGCCGACATCGTGGCGGCGCCGCTGCCGGCCGATGCGGGCGAGGACTCGGTGAGCTTCCTGCCGGTGCTGCGCAATCCGCGGCATGACGGACCGCTGCACGAGGCGATCGTCATGCAGTCCGACGGCGGGGCCTACGCGATTCGCCAGGGGCGATGGAAGCTGCTGCTCGCGCCTGGCACGGGCCGCAGTTCGGAGGTCGCGACGGGCGGTGCGGCGGTGCCGGCCGTGCAGCTCTACGACCTGGAGGCCGACCCGAAGGAGACGACCAACCTGGAGGCGCGCCATCCGGACGTCGTGACGTCGCTGCAGTCCCTGCTCGCGGAGTACCAGCGCATCGGGCGCAGCCGGTAGCGCCGTCCCGCTGCGGGGTAGGGCCGGCTCTCCGATGGGTAGGGCCGGCTCTCCGAGCCGGCCGTCATCGTCAGATCACCTGCCACCCGCAGGCACGCTCATGACGGCCCGTTCGGACAACGGGCCCTACCCAGAGCCGGCCGCCACCTCAATACATCCGATTGACGACGACCGTGCCGTTGCTGACGACGAGCAGAGGCTCGAAGAGCGCCGTCGTCTCGGCGAGCGGGTCGCGGTCGAGGACGATCAGGTCAGCCTCGAGACCGGGACGCAACGTGCCGGTGCGCTGCGCAACATCGAGCACCTGCGCGCCGGTCGCGGTAGCCGCCGTGATCGCCTCGAGCGGCGTGAAGCCGCAGGCCTGCACCATCACCTCCATGTCGTGCGCCACGCGGATGCGCCCGGTGTCGTCGCCATCGGCGTAGCTGCCATCGGTGGCCGCGGCGATCCGGATGCCGAGGGCCCGCGCCTTGCGCACCGCCGCGCGCAGCGGCGCCATCATGTGGTACGTCCGCACCTGCAGGGCCACGTCGTCGGCCGTGTTGCCGCGAGGATCGCCGAGCGGACTCATCACGGCGAGAGTGGGCACGAAGAACGTGTCCCTGGCCTTCATCTCCGCCAGCGTCGCGTCGTCCACGTAGGTGCCGTGCTCGATGCTGCGCACGCCGGCGCGTACGGCCGCACGGACGCCCCCCTCGCCATGGGCGTGCGCGGCGACGTGCCGGCCGGCCGCGCGCGCGGCCTGTACCGCCGCGCGCATCTCGTCTTCGGTCAACTCGGCACGCCGCGGGTCGGTCGAGGCCAGGCCGGCGCGTTCGCTCGCACCGACCTTGATGACGTCGACACCGCGGGCGATCTGCGCCTTCACGACGGCGGCGATCGTGTCGGGCCCGCGCAGCTCGGCAGACACGAAGCGGCCGAACTCCGGATAGGCCTGATAGAAGGCCATGCCCGGCTTCGGCCTGATGATGCTGCTCGACACGATCAGCTCGGGGCCAGCGACATGCCCGGCGCGGATCAGGTCGCGCGTGCCGAGCGCCTGCAGGAAGACGTCGCCGAGCACCCGCGCCGTGGTGACGCCCGATTCCAGGGCCCGACGCGCCGCGTCGGGCGTGGCGATGTGCGCGTGGGCGTCGATCAAACCGGGCAGCACGGGGCGCCCGGCGACGTCGATCCGCGTCACACCGGCCGGTGTGGCGGCGGGCGCAGTGGTCTCGATGCTGGCGAGACGACCGTCGCGGATGCGGAGCGTGACCCCGGCGCGTGGTGCTGCGCCCGTGCCATCGATGAGCGTTGCGTTGACGAGATCGAGGTCCTGGCCGCGCGCGGTGGTCGTGGCGGCACACAACGCCCCGAGCAGGGCACCGAGACGAAGAAGCTGACGCATGCGGCGGAGTATGCCCGAGGTCACACCAGCGCGTCGATGCGTCGCTTGAGGCCGTCGAGGCGCTCCTGCACGCCACCGAGGGTGTCTCGGACGGTCGTCAGCGCCTGTTGCTCGGCCCGCACGAAGCGACTGTAGGGGGCGACCCCCTCGTCGAGACGCTCCGTGCTGCGGCGGACCTCTTCCTGGAACTGCGTGCGGAGCGATCGCGACAGGCGCTCTCGCAGGTCCTGCACCTTCTGCCGCAGGTCGTCCTTGGCCTTGCGCCGGCGCGCCGGCACGATGAACAGCCCGACGGTCGCGATGACCCCGGCCAGCACGATGCCGGTGATGTCGGCAGCGGCGGTGGTGGCGGCGATGGTGACCAGCGTGCCGAGTCCGAGGGCCCCGGCCCCGACGGCGGCGGAGGCCGCCACGGCGTTGCGCGCGCCTTCGGCCAGCATCGCCGCCTCGCGCTGCCGATCGAAGCGCTCGACCACGCGCTGCGCCTCGCGTCCGACGGACTCGAGCAGCCGCCCCCGCTCCACATGGAAGGTCGCGAGCTCGGGATCGCCGACGATCCGGTCACGGTACTGCCGCCGCCGGTCGGCCAGGTGCGTGTTGACCTGTTGCCACTGCCGCAGGTCGGCGCTGACCATCCAGTCGATCAGCTCGGACACCTTGCGCTCGATCTGCACCGGGGCATCAGCGACCACGTCGCGCACGAAGCCTTCCTGCACGCGCGACGTGTTGAGCAGATCCAGCACGCGGCCGATACGCAACATGTCGTCGAAGTACGCGTGCCCGCGCTGCTCCATCTGCAGGAGCACGTTGTCGATCTCGCCCATCCGCAGCTCGAACTGTCGCTCCATGTCGCTGCGATACACCGCCTGCTGCTTCTCCACGTCGTCGAGCAGCCGGAGGTCGTCCTGCAACAGCGAGAGGCGGCCGTCGGTCACCTCGAGATAGCGGGTCGTGAGGGCCTGGCCGATGCCGACGGGATTGGCGAGCTTGAGCCGCAGCCGCTCCCGCTGGTCGAGACGCTCGTGGATGTAGCGCTCGAGGGCCTCGAAGCGGCTGCTCGCCCACACGTCCGGCTGCCCCTGCTTGGCACGCATGGCGAGACGCGCGCTCACGGGGAAGGTGTCTGGCGCGGATCCGAGGGCGGTCGCCGCGTGCTCGGCGACGAAACCGAGCACCTGCTGCAGGTCGGCGTCGGTCTCGAACAGATCGATCTTGTTGATGACGACGACGATCTTCTTGCCCCAGTCGCGGATCACCGTGAGGAACTGCCGTTCGCTCTCGGTGAACGGTCGGTCCGCGGACGTGACGAACAGCACGAGATCCGACCGGGGCACGAAGTCGGCCGTGATGGCCTCGTGCTCGCGGATCACCGCGTTGGTCCCCGGCGTATCGACGATGGCGATCTCGCGGAGGAACTCGACGGGCGCCGTGATGACGTGGAGGTGGTCCGATCGCTCCGTGCGGGTGGCCGCGTCGCCGTACTGCAGCAGGTTCACCTGCGCCGTCGTCGGCGTCACACCTTCCTGCAGCACCTGGCTGCCGAGCAGCGCGTTGATGAAGGCGCTCTTGCCGGCGTTGAACTCGCCGACGATCACCACGAGGAACAGCTCGTCGAGTTGCCTGATGGAACGACTCAGGGCGTCGAGACTCTCGGCCGAGGCGTCCAGGCGGACGAGCGCGTCCCGCAGGCCTTCGAGGGCGCGGCGCTCGTCGCTGACCAGAGCCTGGTCCTCGGGCCGAAGGAGGGCACTCACCATGCCGGCAGCATCGCACGGGCCGGCGCAACGCGTCGATCCCGCGCGCGCCAGGACCGAGTCCGGGCGTGCTTGCTGCCCGCCCCCGACGATGCTAGCGTCGTCGTCCGCGGGGGCGGCACGCCCCTCGCAAGCCCATCTCTTCGACGCTCAGCCGATGGCGGCGGCGAGGAGGAGCGCCCGTGGCGCAGACAGGACTGGATGGACGCGTGAAATCCCTCGAAGAAACCTCGCAGATACTCAGATCTGTCCCGGATCGCCTCGGCCGGATCGAAGTCCGGATGGACCAGGTCGAGTCGCGTCTTGGCGGCGTGGAGCGGCGCCTTGACGGCGTGGAGAGCCGTCTTGACGGCGTGGACAGGCGTCTTGACGGCGTGGACAGGCGTCTTGACGCCCTGGAGACGCAGATTCTGCGAACGCAAGAGGACCTGACGTTGGCAATCCATGCCACCGTCGATCGGGCGCGAACCGAATTGCGAGCGGAGGTGCGCGGCATGATCGACGAGCTGCGCGCCGAGATCCGCGCCAGCGAGAAGGAGACACGCCGGCACATGGGCGTGCTACTCGAGCATGCCGTCGCGCAGATGCATGCGCTGTTCGACGCCTCGAGGCAGCCGCCGCACTGACGATCAGTGCGGCGAGAGGGCGCTCAGCGAGACGCCCGGCCTCGTGCGTCGATCGGCCACGTCGTGCCGATGCGCGGCAAGGTGCTGGCGCAGCAGGTCCTTGCCGTAGTCGTTGCCGTTCGGTGTGCGGATGACCACGTGGACATGATCGGGACGTGGCTCTCGCGTCGGGTAGAGGCGCCGGAGCCCGGCCGGCAGCTGGTGGTCGAACTCGATGAGCACGACCGGGCTGTGGATTCGATAGTAGAAGACGGCGCCGGGCGTGATGCCGCCCTTCCACGAGAAGTGGGTGGCGTTCAGATGGGCGCGTACTTCGGCCATCTTGACCTGGGCATGCCCATCGGCCAGGGTGCCCACGAAGCGTTCGACGAGCCCCAGCAGCTGCTCCTGCTGCGCCGGCGTCATGGCCGACGCCGGTAGTCCCTCATAGGGCACGACGACGTTGTCCTTGAACGCTTCGCCCAGGTTGTCGTTGCCGGACTTGCCGGCCCGCACGATGGCGCGCGTGCGCTGGGTGGCGTCGAGCGCGGCCATGAACGCCAGGCCGGCGGCCTGTTCGTCCTGCAGGATCTGCGTGCCGGCGTACTTCCCGGCGGTCGCGATCACGGGCTCGGACCCGAAGAAGCTCGGCGTCATGACGACCTGATCGCCCAGCACGAAGTAGTTGACGATGAGGTGATGGCCGTCGATCTGCCAGCCCCAGGGCTCGGTGGCCGACGGCGTGCCCATCACGGTGATGTGGTACAGCCACTCGCCGTACTGCTCGAAGTCGTTGTCGTTCAGTTCGGCGAGGGTGTGATTGAGCCGCATGATGTCGCGGCTCAGTGTCAGGCCACGCGCACTCAACGACGCCCGCAACAGGGCAAAGGCCATATCGCGCTGCGCCGGCGTCATCTCGTCGAAGCTGACGCCCTGGCGGCGGTAGAAGTGCTGATTCATCCACTTGCGCCACTCGGGATCGTCGACGCCGAAGGTGGTGCGTTGTCGCTGCTCGGGAGACAACGCCGCCAGCCAGGCGATGGCCGCGTTCCGCACGGGCGCGGTGGACACGCCGGTCGAGCGGATGGCGAACAGGTCGGGCACGACGGTGCCGTCCGCGGTGACGCCCTTGAAGGGCTCGGCCAACCCCTTCGCGTCGGCGTCACGCGTCATGCGGGTGAACCGGTCCTGCAGCGACTCGGCCGTCGGCTGCACCGCGTCCGCATCGCGAGCGGTGAACACGAAGGGCGCCATGACGAGGCCACCTCCGACGATGAGCGTTGCGCACGCGAGCGTCCCACGCGAGACCCGACCAGCCATGGCACTCTCCTGAAGAGCCAAGCATCGCACAGGCTCGAGCAAGGCGGAGACGGGGGCCTGGCCCGGCTAGACGGGCGACTGGCCGCCGGTGGCCCCGTAGACCTCACCGGTCACGTACCGCGCCTCGTTCGAGGCCAGAAAGACGAACAGCGGCGCGAGCTCGACCGGTTGCGCGGCGCGGCCGAACGCGGTCTGGTGACCGAAACCCTGCACTTTATCGGGTGGCATCGTCGAGGGGATCAACGGCGTCCACACGGGCCCCGGCGCCACCGCGTTGACCCGCACGCCCTGCTTCATCGCCACCTGGGACAGCCCCTTCGTGAAGTTGACGATGGCGGCTTTGGTCGGGGAGTAAGTGAGCAGGTTGGGGCTCGGGTCGAAGGCCTGGATCGAGGCGGTGTTGATGATGCTCGCGCCGGCCTCAAGCCTGGGGAGCGCGGCCCGGCAGATCCAGAACATGGCGTAGACGTTGGTCCTGAACGAGCGGTCCAGTTCCTCCGTGGTGAAGTCCTCCAGTCGGTCGTGCGTGACCTGGTAGGCGGCGTTGTTCACCACGATGTCGAGGCCCCCGAGTCCGGCGATGGCGAGATCGACCAGTCGACGACAGTGGTCTTCGTGCTGGATGTCGCCCGGCACCGCCACGGCGATGCGGCCCGCCTCGGTGATCCAGTCACAGGTCACGCGCGCGTCCACCTCTTCCTCGGGAAGGTGGCTGATCAGGACGTCGGCGCCCTCGCGCGCGAAGGCCAGCGCGACGGCGCGGCCGATGCCGCTGTCGCCGCCCGTGATCAGGGCCTTGCGGCCGGTGAGTCGTCCCAGTCCCTGATACGAGGTCTCGCCGTGATCGGCGACGGGTGTCATTTCCGACTCCAGCCCCGGCGGGTCGATCGACGGCTGGGGATAGTCGGGGGCGGGTCCGGCGGATCGGGGGTCGGCAGGTGTCGGGTGCTGCATCGGCGTCTTGGACATGCCCGTGGGCGTGCAAGAGTGGGTCCGGGCGCGTGAGCGCGAACGGGGCCGTGCACGGCGGAGACGGGCGCACCGGCCGAGGTTCGGGGGTGCACGGGGCGTGGGCGATGGCGGAGAATGCCGGCATGAGCCAGACCGCCGCCATTGCCGGGGTGACCCTCGCGTTGAAGACGATGCTGGACCGCGCGTTGACGCGGCGCGGGGAGGACGACCCCCACCTGGGTGATGTGCTGCTGACGACACTGCCGGTCGATCGGGCACGCACCGTGCACCATCGGTGTCAGCTGAACCTGACGCTCGCGACGGTCGTCGAGAACGCCGCGATGCGCAACACGATGAGCCTGGGGCCTCGCCCGGGCGCCGGGGCAGCCACCCAGTCGGTCGACCTGTTGTATCTGCTGACGGCGTACGGCCCCGAAGACGACGAGGTCGGCGCGCAACGGGTGCTCGGGGCGGCGCTGCGGAGCGTCCACGAGCACCCGATGCTGCCGTCGATCGTGCTCGACGAGGTGTTCCCGCACACGGGGGCCACCGGCACGCTCGACCAGGTCCGGGTGACGCTGGCGCCGCTGTCACGCGAGCAGATCGTCGCGTGCTGGCTGGCGTTCCACACGCCCTATCGGCTCAGTGCGGCCCTCCAGGTCACGGGGGTCGGCCTCGGGTAGACCGGACGGGGCGCTGCCCGCGCGCGGGGGCTAGACGGCCGCGTTGGCGGGTACGCCGCGCGCCTGCTGGGCCCTGGCGAACAGTTCGAGCAGCGGCTCGGTCTGCTCGAGGGACAGGCAGGCGTCGGTGATGCTCTGGCCATACACCGACGGACGCCCCGGCACGTAGTTCTGCCGGCCTTCGACGAGGTGGCTCTCGAGCATGGTGCCGACGATCGGCCAGGCACCGGCGGCCACCTGGGCGGCCACGGCCGTGGCCACCGCGATCTGCTTGCGGTGATCCTTCTGGCTGTTGCCGTGCGAGCAGTCGATCATCACGCGCTCCGGCAGACCGTTGGCGCGCAGGCGATCGCAGACGTCCTGCACCGACGCGGCGTCGAAGTTCGGACCGGTCCGCGATCCGCCCCTGAGAATCACATGGCAGGTGTCGTTGCCCGTCGTCTGAAAGATGGCCGAGACGCCCTGCTTGGTGACCGATGGGAACAGGTGGGGCGACCTCGCGGAGAGCACCGCGTCGACGGCGGTCTGCGTGGTGCCGTCCGTGCCGTTCTTGAAGCCGACCGGCATCGACAGCCCCGACGCCAGTTCGCGATGCACCTGGCTCTCGGTCGTGCGCGCGCCGATCGCGACCCACGAGGTGAGATCGGCGATGTGCTGCGGCAACTGCGTATCGAGGAACTCGCAGGCGGCGGGCAGGCCGAGTTCGTTGACGTCGAGCAGCAGCTGGCGGGCCAGGCGCAGGCCCTTGTTGATGTGGAAGCTCTCGTCGAGATCGGGGTCGTTGACCAGGCCCTTCCAGCCGACCGACGTGCGCGGCTTCTCGAAGTAGC
>NZ_JALHPM010000122.1:0-20409 GCF_022842525.1 Luteitalea sp. | reverse complement strand
GCCAGTTCGTCCGCGATGCGCGAGTAGACCTCGCGCCAGGCGGGCGTCTGATCGGCCATGAGCAGCAGCCCGTAGGCGGAGAACGACAGGTCGAACCGCCCATAGCTCAGGACGACCGGTGATGTGTACCGATCCCACCACGGATGCGGAATGCCGGCGGAGCTCCAGTCGTCGCGTGTCGTCGCCTTCTCCCAGAGGAAACGCAGCCAGCCGGCGCCACGCGGCGTCAGCCCCGGCAACCGCGACACGTTGCGCAGCGACAGCGGTGCGGCCTCGGCCACCGTTTGCGGCGCGGTTCCTTGCGCGGCGGCAGCTCCTCCGAGGGATACGGCCCCGGCTGTGGTGGCGACCGAGCGCACGAACCCGCGGCGTGAGAGCGTCGTCTGGTCAGCCATTAGTCGCTCCCGTTCCCCCTGTGTGCTTCCGCCATGTCGCGGCCAGCGCCACGAGGGGTTCGCAGCACCTTCAGATATTCGACGAGCGCCCACACCTGCTGTTTGTCCAGCTTGCCCTCGAAAGCCGGCATGTCTTCCTTGGGGCCTTTGCCGTACGACACGCGCCCCTTCCAGATTTTGTGGAAGAGCACACCCTCGGTGTTCAGCTCGATGCGCAGATCGTCGGTGAGGTCGGCCGCGTAGGACGACTCGCCGCCGCCCTTGCCATCGGGTCCATGGCAGCGCGCACAGTTGGCGGCGAAGAGCTCTTTGCCTCGGGCGATCGTTGCGGGTGTGGCCGTGAGCGGGCTCTTTTCGCTCGCGCCCCCCGGGGGCACCCACCAGCCGGGGTACTGGGCCCCGGCAGCGACAAGTGCGGCGCAAAGCAGGATCAGCACTTTCATATGGCGACCGTGGGCGAGTAACGAGCGATCCGCATAACTGCGGCCCCCCGTAGAGACAGGCGCTGGCTCATCGACATGGCTCGGCCGCGAATCCTACTCCAGAAGCGCTCGGGTCTGCTCAGGCCGTGAGTCGGCTAGCGAGGCAGGGCGTCCGGCCCTCGGCCACATGGCCGCCGTCCGTTCGGTGTGGCAGCCGAGGGGCGCGCGCAGCCGAATCAGACCGACGCAAGGTTCAGCGCCCGGCCGACGTTCTTATCAGTAAGCGGCAGGAGCCGTCACGCCGGAGGTGTGATTGGCGGAGAGGGTGGGATTCGAACTCTGCCAGCTCCTTTAGATTCTGTAACTTACAGAAACTACGTTGCCGTGGTTGCCGTGAATGCCGACGATGCCGTGGCGCCTTGCACCTGATTGCACCACGGAGTGACGGCGCTCAAATGGCGCCAAGCGGAACATTCTCATGGCCATCGTTGCGCACCGTGCAGAATGCGGACGACGTGCACCACATCGTCGCGCACCGTGTAGACCACAATCCATGGCAACGGCGCCAGCACTAGTTCGCGCGTGCCCGCCTTCTTCCCAGATCGCCCGCGATGTGGGAACGACAACAACGTCTCAGGCGCGTCGTAGATCGACCTCACTAGGCGGGGCGCGCGATCTGGCGCATGGGCGAAGAGGTAGTCAACAATACGCTCTAGGTCGGTTGCCGCCGCCTCCGTCCAGCGCAGGTGCATCAGCGTCTGGCGTCGTGCTCGGCCAGCTTCTTCGCCAGCCGCTCACCCACTGCGTCGTGGGTCAGCGTCTGGCCGGCATCGACCTGGGCCAGGCCGGTCTCGACCTCGCGAAGGAACCAGTCGTCGAAGTCCACGGCGCGCTCGAGCGCCTCGCGGGCGAGCGCCTCGACCGTCACGCCTCGGCGGCTCGCCGCTGCGGCGAGCTTGCCCTCGAGTTCAAGCGGAAGGTGCAGTTCCATGGTGTCAGTGTACTGACCCGGCTGGCGCCGTCAACCGCATCCCCGCTGCTCCCAGGGGTACGCTGGCCACGCTGGCGTCACTGTGAAGACTTGGCACGAATCCCGCACACCTACTCATCACTGGGACGTCGGCTCGCCCGGACTGGGACGCAGGGCCCCAGGCATGCGCGGGACGAACGCGTTCGTCGCGACTCGCCACACACTCCCCGCGTCCCTACCAGCTGTGAGCCGGTTTCGTGGCGGGTTGCGCATTACGCGGTGGAGCACCGCCATGATTGTCAGCCGCCCCGCCGTCGCCGTCATCGCCATGTTGCTGTCGCCTGCGTCCGTAGCAGCGCAATCGCTACCCACCAGTGCGGAGCGGGCCTCAGCGGCGCCGCGGCGATTCGAAGTCGGCGCCATCGGCGGCGTTGCCTGCACGGGTAGCGAAGGCAGCGTATGTGGTGGCAATAGCGGCCTGCCCACGGTCGGCGGATACGGCTCGCTTTGGATCACGCCACGCCTAGAGTTGCAGGCGCGCGTGACACGATTCGAGCGCCCCGGATACGCGAGCACCTACCTCGTCATTCGATCTGACCCGCACCAGACGGTGACGGTCCATACCACCGACCGGTCACGAGAGATCGCCGCCGGTCACCTTCTGTATCACTTTGGCAGCGGGCCGCTTCGTTGGCACACCGGCGTCGGCTACGGTGCCAGGCGCGACCGCCTCCGCCGGACGTGCACGACCGACGCCTGTATCCAGCTGCCGGCCAACCAGCGGGGTGGAGGCGCACTCGGTCCGGTGTCGCTGTTAGAACCAAACGCGTCACTGACCTTCGGCGTGCACGGTCGCATCCGGTCTCGCTGGGTGGCTCGTGGCGCAGTGACGCTGCACAACTTCGCCGCGGAGTCACTGTCGTCGATCGAAACGACGGTCGCACTCGGTGTGCGCTTCTGAAGACGCGCTGCTGCACGTGCCGGTGATTCACGCCATCGCCGTCGCCGTGGTCTCGCAATGCCGACGCCTCGGCACGGGGAATGAGCGTACAACACCTGGTGCAATGTCGATCCATGACCGGCCTCCAGATGCAGCGCGCCCGGGCCGCCCGGCAATGGACGCAGCCGTACATGCCGCGGCCGCAATCACCAACCTTTGGGTGCTCTCCAAGCACCACCCGACGCGGGTCGCCAACGGCGAAATGCGCGAGGAAAGTGCGCCTGGACCCGAGTGTCGTCCCCAACGTGACCAGTGTGGACTCCGGAGCGTCGCTGGTGCAGACTGACATGAGGGAAGGAGGCGGCCGTGCCCCAGATCGACAAAAGCGAGTTGCAAGTCCTGGACACGTTGGATCGTCTGTCGCCCGCGGGCCGGCGGGAGGCGGTGCGCCGGCTCGTTGCCGGGGCGTCGACACTCGATCGGCTTACGGACGCCCTTCAGCCCCGCCTCGCCGAAATCGCGCGGCAGCGTGGCCTCAACTGGAGCGGCTTGTCCGACGAAGAACGCGAGCGCTTGGTCGATGACCTCCTCCACGCATGACGGCCGCGGTGCCCAGGGTCGTCTTCGACACCAACATCTTCGTGTCGGGGCACTTCTGGAAGGGCCCGCCGTATCGTTGCCTCCTGGCTGCCGAGGCCCGGCTCGCCAGCTTGGTGGTGTCTGAGCCAATCCTCACGGAGCTCCGCGAAACGCTCATCGCCAAGTTCGGCATTCCCGTGGGGGATGTTGCCGCGATTGTGGACCTGCTCGACACGTACGCCGAACGGGTGCCTGTCGTAGGTCAATCCGGATGGGTCCGTCAGGATCCGGACGATGACAAGTTCATCGACGCTGCCCTGTCCGGTGGAGCGACGATCATCGTCTCCGGCGATAGGCACCTCCTCGCTCTCGGCTCCATCGAGGCGATTGAGATTCTCACAGCGAGACAATTCCTGGACCGCCTGGCGACCCAAGACTCTTGAGTCGTCGCGATCTCGCTATCGCGGAGCTGGGATACCCACGGCGGTCCGCTGTTGTCGCCTGCTTCGCCTGATCGCGCCTAGCCACCTATTCGGCGCGTAGCACAGCGTTCGGGTCTACTCGACTCGCGCGCTCTGCCGGGCCGTAACTCGCCACGCTCGAGACCAGCAGGAGTGCGACTGCGGAGATTCCGAGCGCCACGCTGTCAGTCGGCTCTACGCCAAACAGCCACGCTCGCAGAGCCGGCACAGACACATAGGCAAGGCCGACGCCAGACAAGGCGCCGCCAACGGCGATCACTGCAGTGTCCCGCCACACCAACAGGCGAAGATTCCACGGCGTGGCGCCGAGGGCGGCGCGCACGGCCAGTTCTCGCCGCCGAGTCTCGGCTCGCCGGGTGAGCACGCCAAACAGGCCGAGCGCGGCTGTCGTGAGGGCGACGGCGCTCATCGCCAGCGCGAGCCACATCAGCGCCTCGTCGCGGCGCCACGAGGCGGACACCTGACTGTCCAGGGAACGGAGGGCGACGTCCTCGACGCCATGAACGGTGACGGCGCGGCGCACTTGCTCCTGCGTCAACACGACTCCGGGCAGACCACGCACCATGACGGTGAAAATTCCGTCCGGGTTGGGCTCCTGCAACAGCGGCACATACAGTGTCTCCGGACGGGACTCCGTGACCGAGAGGTAAGCCGCGTCACGCACCACGCCGACAATCTCCAGAGGCACGCGCGTGTTGGTCGCCATGGCGATACGCGTCGTCGTCTGCCCGAGCGCCGACGCGTCGCCAAAGAGTCGGCGAGCGAGGCTCTCGTTGACGATGGCAACGCGCGGCGCTCCAAGATCGTCGTTCGGGCGGAAGTCCCGTCCGACCTGGAACCGCGTGCTGACGGCCTCGAAGTAGCCTGGAGTGACACGGTTCAGGTAGACCGGATGGGCCTCGCTCGGCCCCTCCGCCAGCGTCACGAGCGCGTTGCCAGCCAGTGGGCTGACCGTGACACCGCCCGCCGCGGTTACGTTCGGCGCGGCCAGCAGGGCCGCACGCACGCGCTCGTATGCAGTGGCTCGATCGCGCGCCACCACGGCACGTGACCCGAACGCAAGGTCCGCAATCCAGACGCCCGCAGAGTTGAACCCGGGGTCCGCGCCGCGGACGTTCACGAAGGAGCGCACGAGGAGTGCCGTCCCGGACACGAGCACGACACTGATCGCCAGCTGCGCCGCGGCCAGCGCGGTGGATGTCCGGCGGGCGCCTCGTCCCGATGCCATGTCGGGCCGCACGAGGGACCTCGCGCTGATGCGTGCGGCCGCCAGCGCCGGCCATAGACCCGTCACGAGCGCGACCATCAGCACGGCGAGTGCGCCGCCACCAAACACTCGCCAGTCGGGCCGAGGGTCGAGTGCCAGCTCGCCGGCCGTAGACGAAAGAGACGCCACCAGGAGCTCTGTGCAGCCCGCGGCGACGGCCGCGCCAGCTCCCGCACTCGCAACGGCGAGGAGAAGTGCTTCGAGGAACGGCACGCGCGCCAGGCGCATCGGGCTCGCGCCAAGCGCCCGGCGGACCGCCAGCTCACGAGAGCGTCTCCAGTGCTGAGCGGCCAAGGCGTTGGCGACATTGACGCAGGCGATCACGAGCACGAATGCCGATCCAGCAAGGAGCAGCACAAGCGTCGAGGCTTGCTCCGAGTGACTCGTCGGCACTCCGGTCGAGGCCGGAATGGCGGTCAAGGGTTGGGCAAGGAAGACGCCTTGGCTCTCGGGACGCCACGTTGTGGGCATGGCGACGCGTCGCAACTCCGGCTGGAGTACGCGCAAGCGCTCGCTGAGTGCAGCGAGGGCCTGGCCGGGCGGACGCCGGCCGAGTACGCTCACCGTCCACAGGCCGCCGGGTCGCAACCCCATCAGGCTCCAGACGTGGACCAGCGGTACGACCACATCGAAACGTCGGCCGACGTGCGTGCCCCGGAATGAGGGCGGGGCGACGCCGATGATCGTCACGGGTGCGCCCTGCACGTGCACGGTGGCGCCAAGGACGCTCGCGGCACGCCCGAAGCGGTCTCGCCACATCGCGTATCCAAGGACGCCCACCATCGGCGCACCTGGCTGAACGTCTGATGGCTGGAAGGTGCGTCCGATGATCGGCTGCACACGGAGTAGGTCGAAGAGTTCGCCGCTCGCGAAGAGCACTTCGGCGGGCGCCGTCACGGTCCCCACTCGGACGCGGTAGCGTCCCGCGGTTGCGGCCACGAGCGGCCCGAGTGCGGAGTCCGCTCGCAGCGGGTCGAACACGCTTGACGGGAGCTGCGAGGCGTTCGCGGTCCCAAGGACAATCTGGTACAGCTCGTCAGCCCGCTCGACCTCGAGCGGCTTGAAGGCCAGTGCGTTCAGGGCGCTGAACAGCGTCGTGGTCGCTCCAATGGCGATGGCCACGGAGACGGTCGTGGCTGCCGTGGCGACGCCCGAGAGGCGCACGTTGCGCAGGGCGGCGCGAGCGTCGTCGATGAGGGCGCGCATAGGAGATTGAAGCATACGGCGACTGCGATCGCCACGGCGGCGTTCGTCACGTGACCGCAGGCACAAGCGAAGACATCGAGCTGATCAAGAGGGTGACTCGACGCGACCCGCCGCCGCGGCGCCTCATCCCGAAATGGTGTAGAACTTGGCCATCATGGACGCCATTGCCTGGGACATCAGATACGCGCTTCGCCATGTGAGACGAGCACCCGCGTTCGCCGCCGCGGTCGCCGTGACATTGGGTCTCGGCATCGGCGCCAACACCGCCATTCTGTCCATGCTGAGTGCGCTGCTGTGGCAGCGCCTGCCGATTCCGAACCCCGACGGGCTCATCGCCATCACGAGTCAGGATGCCAGAGGCCGGGATCGATACATCCCCTTTCCGGCGGTTCCGGAGGTCACGCGCCTCGGCATGTTCGATGGTGTGTGCGGCTACAATGGCGGCGCCGTGGTCACCCTCGATGTCGACGGTGTGCCCAGTCAGGCTGTCGTGGGGTTCGTGAGTGGTCAATGCTTTGAGGTGTTCGGCGTGTTGCCGAGCCTCGGCAGGCCGCTGACGGACAACGACGCGCCACTCGTCACTCCGGGCAACCGGGTGGTAGTCATCAGCGACCGATACTGGCGGAAAGCGTTCCACGGTGAGGTGTCGGCTGTCGGCAGGATCGTGGCGGCTGATGGCGTGGAGGCCGAGGTGGTGGGCGTACTACCGCCCGGCTTCGCTGGGCTTCATGTCGATGCTGGGATCGACGTCTTCGCTCCTCCCGACACGCTGATTCCCGCTCGCGCAGATCGGCGGCCCGTGGCGAACCAGTTGCTTGTGCGGGCACGAGCGCCGGTGACCATCGCGGAAATCCAAGCGGAGATGACAACACGATGGCCCTCGCTCCTGACGGCGTCGGTGCCACCGTCGTCCGATCCGCAAGAAGGCGCCGACCTCTGGGGTGACCGCTTACACGTCGCCCCCATCGCCACCGGTATTTCGTCGTACCGGCTCAACTACGTCCCGGCCCTAAGGATGAGTGTTGGACTCACGGGGACGCTGCTACTGCTCGCGTGCATCAACCTTGGCGGCCTGATGCTCACGCGCCTGTCGGCCCGACGCAGCGAGGTCGCGGTGAGACTTGCGCTCGGGGGGAGCCGACGCCGCGTGGTGCGACAACTGCTCATCGAAGGCGCGATTCTGTCGTCGATCGGGGCGTTGCTGGCGATCCCCGTGTCGCTGGTGCTGACGTCTGCCCTCACGTCTTTTCTGCCGATCGGGGCCGCCGCAACGACCGTGTCGTTCGCTCCGACGCCGTCCATGCTCGTTGGTACCATGCCCATCGGTACGATCGTGGGGATGGCCATCGCTGCTTTGCCGGCGTGGCTATCGACGCGGGGTCGCGAGTCAATGCAGCTTGGCTCTACGCGCACCGTGGCGCGGGCGGCCGGCGGGCTTGCACGAGTCATGCTGGTCGTGCAGATCGGCCTGTCCGTGTCAGTGGTCGTAGGCGCGGTTCTCCTGCTCCGCTCCTTGTACGGCCTCCAGCATGTCGACCTCGGCGTGCGAACTGACGGGCTGCTCGACGTCAAGCTCATGACGATCCCGAATGGCGCCAAGGGCCCGGACCCGACCTACTTCCCACGACTCATCGAGCGCCTGGCGTCGGAACCAGGCGTGCGATCGGTCGGGGTGTCGCAGGTGTTCCCGAGATTGGTGCTGGCACCGGCCGCAACGGTGGCGTTCGTGGGCGACGCTCCCGGAGACGTGCGGGCATTGTCCGACACGGCCTCGCCGGAGTTCTTCGACGTCGTCGGCATCCCGCTACTCAGGGGACGTCTCCTGTCGTGGCAAGACACACCGGAAACACGACGGGTGGCCGTTGTCAGCGAGAGCCTCGCGAAAGCGTTGAGGCCTGACGGCGACGTGGTCGACCGTCGGGTCAACTTCGGGACGTTCCGGGATTCGCAAGACGTGGTCATCGTCGGCATCGTTGGCGACGCCTCGGCGGGCAACCCGCGCTTGCCGAGGGTGCCGATGATGTACCTGCCGCCCCTGCAGCGTCCGTTCTCATCGCCGAACGTGATTGTGGCCGCGGCCGGGGACAGCGGCCCTGTGAGCGCGAGCGTTCGGCGTGTTCTGACAGAAGAGAATCGACACTTCGCACTTGAGATCGTGCCCGTGGCCGAGGTGTTTCGCCGTGCGCCAGCAGGCGAACGCATGAGTGCGACGCTCGCCGCTGCCGCGGGGGGATTTGCGCTGCTGCTGGCCGTGATTGGCATTCATGCGACGCTGGCCTACTCGGTGTCTCAACGAAGGCGCGAGATTGGCGTGCGGTTGGCGATCGGCGCTGACCCACGCCAAGTGGCCGCCAGCGTACGTTGGGACGGCTTCAGGATCGCGGCCGCCGGAGTGGCGGTCGGCCTTCCACTTGCGTGGGCCGGTACGCGCCTCCTGCGGGCCACCTTGTTTGGGGTGTCTCCGACGGACCCCGTCACGTTCCTGGCCGTGGCGTTTTCGTTCGGGGTGCTCGGTGCTCTGGGTGCCGTCGTTCCCTCGTGGCGCGCCGCCGCGGTTGACCCCGGCACGGCGCTGAAGGCCGACTGACCTGTCGCTCGCGAAGAACCCGGGAGCGAGAGTGCCCACCCAACCCCTGGCGCGTCGGTGCTCGTCAGCGAGGCGACTGGCCCGCACGCGCCCTGAGGCATGAACACGCCGTCGGCTGAGATCGCATAGGCGGTGTCAACTCTTGGGCAGACGCCATGGGTTGAGCCTCGTGGGTCACCAGAGGCGTGTTGGGTGCATTGATACACCCACGTGCCCATCGTCAGAACCCTCTCGATAGAAACACGCCTGTTTTCGATGGTCGCGCCGGCAAAACTCTGGCGAAGATAGGATTGGTTGCACCAGCCAGCCGTCTAGAACCCGCTACGCCACGCTAAGTTGTTGATTCTAAAGGATCGTGATATGGCGGAGAGGGTGGGATTCGAACTCTGCCAGCTCCTTTAGAATCTGCAAGTTACAGAAACCACGTTGCCGTAGGTGCCATGAATGCCGTCGATGCCGTCCGGCATTGCCCGCCATTGCCCGGTGGGGACCGCGCCGCCGCGTAGCGCGTGGGCACGTGACGCGCGAGTGACCGTGCAAGACTCCATGACCAGATGAACGCAGGATTCGCGCCGCAGCTTACGGCCCGGGGCGCGCGCGCCGCACCCACGCGCCCCCCGACTACTTCACGCGTTAAATCGGGAACGGCTGCGGCGCCAGGAAGGCGCGCGTGGCCATCAACTCGAACCCGACCCGACGCAGTTCCTTATGTGCTGATCCGGCGTGAAGCGTACTCAGCCAACCTGCGCGCTATCGCCGCCACGCGTACTGGACCTTCATCACGAGTTGATTCGAGTCGAGCTGCCAGCGCTCGGCGATCGACCGGACGTTGTGGTTGTAGACCACGAACAGGTCCGCTTCGGGCCGGAACGTCCAGCGCAGACGGGTGTTCACACCGACGGAATCCGTGATCGTGTCGTACTGGACGTAGCTGGCGACCGACAGATCGGGCGAGACGTTCAGCCTGATGCGGTTGCCGACCAGTGTCTGGTCGAAGTCTCCAGACGGGAGCCGGCCCATGTTCCGCTCACCGGTGAACTCGATGGTGAGGAGCGCCATGGGGTTCCAGGCACCCGTCCAGATGACCTGATCGATTGTGCCGTCGTAGAACCCACCGAACCACCAGGTAACCTGGGTGTAGAGGCGCCGCTTCTGGGCCGTACCCACCTCAAGGCGGTACTGCCTCCAATGGTAGCGGCCAGGTGCGATGACTACGCCGTCCGACACCCCGAACGGGACCACCAGACGCTCGCCCACCGGGTTGACGTTGACCTCGAAGCGGTCGCCGCTGCGGAAGCGCCAGTTGATGGGCGCGAAGAAGACGCGGTAGCTCTCCCACCGCCCCGTCAGGTCAGTGGCCACGAACGGACGAAACTCGTGCACCAACTGCTGGAAGGGGCCGCGGGCGATGCGGGTGCGATTGTCGATGCCGAGATTGAACAACTGCACGGCGGGGCGCGGCACGAACCCCAGCGCCGGGGCGAAGTCACGCCCGATGCGCTTGTAGTTCAGGGCGATGTCCCACTTGTCGTTGGGATAGTCCACCTTGACGCCGTAGGCAGAGGCATCGTCGCCCGCATGCCGATCGGTCGCCAGCCCCCACACCCCGACCAGAAAGTTCTTGTCACCACGGAGGCGCGACGTCGCGTAGGTGAAGTCCCCACCCATGAGCCAGCGCCCGGAGCCGCCGAGCGGGTCGCCCACCGTGGCCATCGCTCCAACCCACGACTCCCGCCACAGATTCTGCTTCACGCGGGCCACGGCCATCATCGACTCGTCGTCGACCACACCGGCGCGGTCGTTGGTGCCCACGACGAGGCCGCCCACGTTGGTGTTCCCCACCCGTCCGTTGAGCTTCCCTCCGGCCACAATGGGCACTTCGGTGCCGGCGACCAGACCGATGCGACGGCTGAAATACGGCAACACATCCTGGTCGAGGCCCAGGCCGAACGCAAAGATGTCGTCGCCTTCCAGAAAGAAGGTGCGCTTCTCCGGGAAGAACACGGGAAACCGTGTCAGGTTCGTGCGCCGCGTGTCGACCTCGGTTTCGGCGAAGTCGGTGTTCACCGTGGCCGAGGCCAGCAGATTGGCGCCGAGCCGTTTGGTGACATCGAGACTGCCACGGAACTCGGCGTCGACATCCGACGTTGGCGACGGCACACCGGCACCAGCCCGAGCGGCTGGTCTGACGCTGAGGCCCTGGCCGAGGTCGATGGCCGGAAGGTTCGTGAGCAGCCCGGCACGGCTCGTCTGCGTGACTTGGTATTGGCGCCCCGCCGATGCCCAGCGGTCGGTCTCGAGCAGGCCCTGAATCCGCCGTTGCACGTTGAAGTGCCAGGTGTCGAGACCTGGCTTGAAGCTCAGGGTCAGGAACGGAATCCACACCTCCGCGCTCCAGCCGCCGTCACGCCGAATCGCTACCGCATCCCAGATGCCGTCCCACTCGGCGTTGTCGTTCTCGCCGCCGGGATTCACGATGCCGTCGTAGCGCGCGCCGCTGGGATTAACCGCAAAGACGTAGCCGGAGCGGCCGTCCATGAAGGGGCCGAGCACGAGCCGCACGTGATCTTCCTGCGCCAGCCCCGCATCGCGCCGCACGTTGAAGCTGACGATGCCCACGCCTGGGGGCTGCGCGCAGTCGATGCCGATGATGAGTGCCTTCGGTCCCGCCAGCACCCGCACGATCGTGCGCGACGACGCCGGCGCGCCCTCCCGTGGGTCGGCCTGGGTGAAGTCTTCGATGACGCCGGACGACGCCCAGTCGGCCTCGTCCAGGCGGCCGTCGATGGCGTGCGCGGCGCCGATCGTACCGGCGCGGAGCTGCGGCGCTGCGGCAGGCTGCGCGACAGCCATCAGCGCCTGAGAGAGCACCGCGATCGCGAGCGAACCGACCGTGCTGGTCTTCACCGCAACGTGTCGAGCACGGCCCGCACGTGACGCACGATGGCATCACGCATGGGGCCATAGCCCTGATCGTCGGGCACG
This sequence comes from Luteitalea sp., assembly GCF_022842525.1. Lineage (NCBI taxonomy): Bacteria > Pseudomonadati > Acidobacteriota > Vicinamibacteria > Vicinamibacterales > Vicinamibacteraceae > Luteitalea > Luteitalea sp. The sequence goes on along the minus strand of NZ_JALHPM010000122.1, from coordinate 8,576 downwards.
TCGTCCCACGAACTGGACTTGCCAGACGCTTGGGCACTCTTCGGCAGGGTGCAGCCAATCGCGAAGATGTGCGTGGCCTGCGCGACGTCCGAGTCTACGACCGCCGTCGGGCGACCATCAGGGATGGCGAGTCCATCGGCCTTGAGGCCCGCCACGGCACTCACCGACAGGGTATCCTGCGGTGCCACGCCGCGAAACGTCGCGCGCGCCTTCAGCCCGCGTTCGGCCGCCAGCTTGTTGAAGTAAGCAGTGGCGACGAGGCTTTTTGCGGCGCCATGCTCGCAGACGAAGACGACCTGTGGCCCGCTGGCCGCGGGGCCTGGCTGGATCGCCGTCGCGACCGTGATCAGCGCCGCCAGAATCGCGGTATTCATTTCTGCCCCTGGCGCCCGGGCCCGAGCTGATCGATCGCGGCCTTGACCCCCGCGGCGAGCGTACTCGCAGACCCGGTTCCCCAGTAGTGCAGGAAGAAGATGGTGGGCTGGGTATCGGTCATGTGGTGATGGATTGCGACCACGTCCAACCCATGCTGCCGGAGCGCCTTCAGCACCGGGGTGACTTCGGCCGCGAGCATGGCCACGTCGCCGGCCACGGCAGCCTTCGCGTCGGTGCCGACGAACGCGGCCCAGGTGTTCAGGCCCATTCGCGCGTTGATGACGGCCCCCATCTCGCGCACGTTGAGGTCGTCACGGCCAATTGTGATCTTGTAGACGGCGCCGGTCTGTTCTCCCTGCGTGCCGATTGCCTTCGCGAGCGCCGCCGTATCGAGTCCGGAGGCGGCTGGCGCGCTGCCGCCGTTTGCCGCGGCGGCGGCCGGCTGGGGGGCCGCCCCGATCAGTGCGATGGCTGGCTTGAGCTTCTGGGCCAAGGCGTCAGCGGTGCCCATGCCATGCACGTGCATGTAGAAAACGCGCGGCTCTTCCCAGAAGAAGTGATTGTGCAAAGCCGTGACGTCGAGGCCTTCCTTCAACAGGGCCGACATGACCGGGTTGACCTCGTCCTGGGTGAGCACAAGGTCACCCATCAGCACCTCGTGGCCGCCGTCGCCCTTGGTCATCGAGACCCACCCGCCGAAGCCGAAGGGAGTCGGCGTGTCGACACCCGCCACCTTAACCTTCAGATCATTGCGCGGGATGTTCACCTTCAGCACGTTGGCTTTGTAGTCGCCCTGCTTGCCAAGCGTCGCCAGCACCTTCTGGTACTCGGCCGGCATGTCCTGCGCGGTCGATGCGCTAGCCCACGCCAGCGCCACGACGACCGCGAGCGCAATCTTCGTTCTGCTCATGACGAGCCTCCAAATGGTCTCAAGGTATTGCATGACTGATTAACACATGTTACACATGATCTGTGCAAGCTGTTCATTCCGGGGCGACCGAGCCGCTGCCCGTGGCTCATCGCTGGGTGCTGCTGGCCTTGCAACTGCCGGCCAACCCGTCCAATGCCCGAGTCAAGGTCTGGCGGCGTCTTCAGCAACTCGGAGCCGTGCCGGTGAAGAACGCCGTCTATGTGCTGCCGAGCTCGTCCCAAGCCGTCGAGGACTTCACATGGCTCGGCCGGGAAGTTGATGGACTCGGGGGCCAGGCGACCGTCTTCCAGGCGGACGCCGTCGACACCACGAGCGACGCCGACATCGTCGAGCTGTTCCGCCGCACTCGAGCCCTGGCCTACAAACAACTGCTCGTCGACGTGCGCTCCGCCGCGGCCCCGAAACGTGGAGTGAAGGCGCGCCCCGACGCCAAGATTGTCCGGCAACTGCGGGAGCGGTTCGAGCACCTGTGCACCATCGACTTCTTTGCCGCGCCCGGGCGCGACGAGCTGGAGACGCTGCTCTCGAAGATGGAACGTGACGCCCGGCCGGTCGTCCCGCCTGGCGACATCCGCTCGCCGCTGGCGCTGCTGCACGCCAAAGACTTCGCCGGCCGCCGGTGGGTGACCAGACCGCGCCCCGGCGTCGACCGATTTGCGTCCGCCTGGTTGATTCGCCGCTTCATCGACGCGCAGGCCACGTTCGCCTTCGCTGCCAGGCCATCAGCCAACGACGAGGCCATCCCGTTCGACATGTACGGCGCGGGATTCGGTCATGAAGGCGACCGCTGCACCTTCGAGGTCCTAGCGTTGCGTTTTGGCATCCGCGACGGAGCCGTCCAGCGCCTCGCCGAGATCGTTCATGACCTCGACGTGAAGGACGAACGCTATCGGCCGGTGCACGCCCCAACCATCGGCCTGATCGTCGAGGGCCTGCGGGCCGCGGTCGACGACGATCACGAGCTGCTGCGGCAGGGCATCGCACTGTTCGAAGCTGTGTACCTAGCTCTGGGTGAGGGCCACCGCCAGACGCGCGAGACCGCCGCGACAAGACCCGAGCCCCGTTTCGCGAAGCGCCGCCAATGACCTTAATGATCGCGAGCTTGGCTATGGCTGCCGAGGCAAGACTGCGGTGGACCACGATGACCCGACTGTTGCTCTTCCTCACCCTTGCCGGGCTTGGTGCCGTTCCGCCACCGGCCACCGCGCAAACGTCAGCCGCAGGCGCCGCCTCCACGCAGACATTCACGCTGCAGGACGCGCTGCAATACGCGGCTGACCACTACCCGTCAGTCAAGGCGGCCATCGAAGAGGTCAACGCATCCTCCGCTGGCGTGAATGTCGCCAAGGCGGCGACGCTGCCGCGCCTCGACGGTGTGTGGCAGACCAATCGCGCGACCGTGAACAACGTCACGGGACTGCTCCTGCCACAATCGGTCGTGCCGGGCATCTCCGGCCCGCCGCTGCTCGACGCGTCCTCGCGGAGCGCGTGGGGTACGGCCGCGGGGGCCTTGTTCTCCTGGGAGCCGTTCGACCTCGGGCTCCGGGCCGCAGAAGTACGGAGCGCGGAGGCGGCACTCACGCGCGCGCGGGCCAGTGAAGGCCTGACGCGGCTCGAGGTCGAGACCGCGGTGGCGAGTGCGTTTCTGGCGGTGGTGCAGGCCGAGCAGGCAGTCACCGCCACGCAGGCCGACGTCGACCGGCGGACGCTGCTGGCGCGCGCGGCGCAGACCCTGGCCGACAATCAGCTCCGACCGGGAGCGGAGGCGTCTCGAGCCGACGCAGAGCTTGCGGCGGCCCGCACGCGCAGCATTCTGGCCCGTCAGGATCTCGTGCTGGCCCAGGCGTCATTGGCGCGATTCCTTGGCGTGGCAGATGGTCTGGCCGGCGTGAACGCCGCACCGCTGCTCGCGTCGGTGGCGCCTGCCACTCCCCCTACCCCCGCCGCAGCCACCTCGCATCCGTTGCTGCAGGTGCGCCAGGCCGCGGTGGAGATTGCCCGCGCGCAGGAAGACGTGCTGGCCGACACCAACCGGCCGCGACTCTTTGTGCAGTCGGCGCTCTTCGCGCGCGGCAGCGGCGCCGCGTTCAATGGCACGCTCGACGGCGGCGCCAGCGGCCTGTGGTTCGACCGCGCCAACTGGGCCGCCGGTTTCCAGGTCGTGTTCCCCAACCTGTTCGAGATCTCGAGTCTGCGGGCACGCCGTGCCGCCTCGGCGGCCACGATGCGCGCGGAAACGGCGCGCTACGACGAAGCGCAGTTGCTCGTCACGAGCCAACAGCGGGCAGCCACGGCCATCTCGGATGCCGCACGCGCCGTCGCCGCCAATACGCCGGTGCAGCTGGCCGCCGCGCGCCAGAGTGAAGCGCAGGCCAGCGCCCGCTATCAGGCGGGCCTCGCCAGCATCGTCGAGGTGGCCGATGCGCAAAGCCTGCTGGCGCAGGCGGAGTACCAGGATGCTGTCGCGCGCGTCGGCATCTGGCGAGCGCTGCTCGGCGAGGCCGTGGCCCGCGGTGACCTGGCCTCATTTCGAGCACTGGCATCGTCCGCCGGAGGAGTGCGTTAACCCATGTGGCTCATCAGAGCGGCGCTGCGGCGCCCCATCACGGTGCTCGTGGCCGTTGCGGCGGTTGCGCTGACCTCGGCGTTCGCCGTCAGCCGCATGCGGGCCGACATCTTTCCCGATCTGGACCTCCCCGTCATCTACGTGGCCCAGCCGTACGGCGGTATGAGCCCGGCGCAGATGGAAGGGTTCATCACCTACTACTACGAGTACCACTTCCTCTACATCAACGGCATCGAGAGCGTCGAGTCTAAGTCGATTCAGAACACCTCGCTGCTGAAGCTGACCTTCCACGCCGGCAGCGACATGGCCGAGGCGATGGCGCAGACCATCGGCTACGTCAACCGCGCGCGCGCGTTCATGCCGCCCGGCACCGTCGGCGCCTTCGTGATGCGTTTCGATGCCGGCACCGTGCCCGTCGGCTACCTGGTGTTCAAGAGCGACACGCGCAGCCTTGGCGAGATTCAGGATCTGGCGCTCAACCGCGTGCGGCCCCAGTTTGCGACGCTGCCCGGCCTCACCTCCCCGCCGCCGTTCGGCGGCAGCCAGCGCACCATCGTCATTCGCGTCGATCCGGACAAGCTGCGCGCGCATGGAATGTCGGCCAACGAGGTGATCGACGCGGTCACGACCGGGAACGTCATCATGCCGTCGGGCAGCGTGAACATCGGCGACGAAACGCGTATCTCGCCCATCAACTCAGTCGTGGGCTCGATCAACGAGCTGCTCGAGCTGCCGATCCGCACAGGGTCCGGCACACCCGTCTCCATCCGCGATATCGGCTCGGTCTCTGACAGCACGGACATCCCGACCGCCTACGCGCTCGTAGACGGCCGCCGCGCGGTCTACATTCCGGTCACCAAGCGGCCCGACGCGTCCACGCTGAGCGTCGTGCAGGAGGTGCGGAACAACCTGGCGCGATTCCAGGCCCTCGTGCCCGACGACATCGAGGTGTCGTACGAGCTGGATCAGTCCGGAAACGTCGCCGCGTCGCTGCGCTCGGTCGTAGTCGAGGCCGGCCTGGGTGCCCTGCTCACGGGGCTGATGGTGCTGCTGTTCCTGCGCGACTGGCGCAGTTCGGCCATCGTCGTCATCACGATTCCGTTCGCACTGCTTACCGCCGTGGTGGCGTTGTGGGGGGCTGGGCAGACCATCAATATCATGACGCTCGGCGGCCTCGCGCTTGCCGTCGGCATCCTGGTGGACGAAGCGACGGTCGCCATCGAGAACATCCACACCCATCTAGCCCGCGGCACACCGGTCGCCCGAGCCGTGCTCGACGCCAGTGGTGAAGTCGTCACGCCCCGGCTGCTCGCCATGCTGGCGGTGGTGGCGGTGTTCGTGCCGTCCTTCTTCATGACCGGCGTGTCGCGATCGCTCTTCGTGCCACTGTCGCTCGCGGTGGGCTGCGCGATGATCGCGTCGTTCCTGCTGTCCAGCTCGCTCGTGCCGGTGCTCGGGGTCTGGATGCTGGGCCGCAGCCATGCGCACCGCGCGGAGGACAGCACGGACTGGGTGGACCGGCTGCGCTCGCGTCTTGGCAGCCTGCTTGGTCGGCTCGCGCCGCTGCGCCTGGCCCTCGTGGCCGGTTATCTAGTCGCCGCGCTGGGTCTGGTGGCGCTGGTCGCGCCGATGCTGGGCCGCGAGATCTTCCCGCCCAGTGGGACGTCGCTCTTCCAGCTGCGATTTCGGGCGCCCGCGGGTACCAAGTTCGAAACCACGGAGCAGCTCGGGAGGGCCGTACTCGACGAGATTTCCGCGGCGGCAGGTCCGGGCAACATCGCCATCACGCTGGGCTACGTGGGTGTGCAGCCATCGTCGTATCCCATCAACACGATCTTCCTGTGGACCGGCGGCTCGCATGAAGGCGTGCTCCAGGTGTCGCTCCGGCCCGGGGCGGGCCTGCGGTTGGAGCCGTTCCAGGAATCGCTGCGCCAGCGCTTCCACGAGAAGTTCCCAACGGCGACGTTCTCGTTCGAGCCGGGGGATATCGTGAGCCGCATCATGAACTTCGGTGCGCAAACGCCCGTGGAGGTCGCGGTCATGGGCCCAGACTTCGCGGCCACCCGGGCCTTCGCCACTAAGGTGCGCGACGAACTGGCGAAGGTGCCGTCGCTGCGTGACCTGCAGTACGGCCAGGCGCTCGACTATCCGGCCATTCAGGTGAACGTGAACCGGCAGATGGCCGGCCAACTCGGCGTGACCGTTGAAGATGTGGGCCGATCGTACGCCGCCGCCACCTCGTCGAGCCGCTTCGTGGCCCCGAACTACTGGGCCGATCCGCGGACCGGCATCGCCTTCCAGGTGCAGGTGCAGGTGCCGCAGCCACGCATGCAGACCCTCGAGGACCTGCGCGTCGTGCCAGTCCGCGGCAGCGGCACCGCCACGCCGCTGCTCGGCGACCTCGCCCGCATCGACAACGCCACTATCGTCGGCGAATACGACCGGGTGAACGGTCAGCGCATGGTCACGCTTACGGCCAGCATCTCCGGCGAAGACGTGGGTCGCGTACGCACGCGGGTCCAGGACGCGATCGCCCGCGCCGGCACGCCGCCACGCGGCGCGACGGTGACCTTGCGCGGGCAGGTGGGCGCGATGGACGAGACCTTCCGCAACATCACGGCCGGCCTCGCGGTGGCGGTCGTCGTGATCTTCCTGCTGCTCGCCGCCAACTTCCAGTCGCTGCGGCTGGCGCTCGTGGTCGTCTCCACGGTGCCGGCCGTGCTTGCCGGTGTGGCCGTGGCGCTGCTGCTCACGGGCACGACGCTCAACGTCCAGTCGTTCATGGGCGCGATCATGGCCATCGGCGTGGCCGTGGCCAATGCCATCCTGCTCGTCACCTTCGCCGAGCAGGGCCGTGTGAGCGGCACCTCGGCGCTCGCGGCCGGCATCGAGGCCGCCCGGTCGCGCATGCGTCCGGTGCTGATGACGAGTGCCGCGATGATCGCCGGGATGGTGCCCATGGCCCTCGCCCTCGGCGAGGGATCCGAAGCGACCGCGCCGCTCGGCCGTGCCGTCATCGGGGGGCTCGCTTTCGCCACCCTGGCCACCCTGCTCGTGCTGCCCTCTGTCTACGCCCTGGCCCAGAGCCGGGCCACCACTGGCTCGGCCTCCCTCGATCCGGACGATCCGGGCAGCCCTCATCACAGGCTCCACGCATGATCATGCTGACGCACGTTGTCTCTCGCACATCCTTGATGGCTCGGCTACTCGGCGGGCTGTTGGTCCTAAGTGTCGCCGCGTGCTCGCGCCAGGAGGCGCCGGCGGCACAGGCGCCGGCCGCCGCCACCGGTCCTGTCACGATCGATATCGTCCGGGTCGTCGAGCAGCCGCTCGACGTCCAGCTCTCGCTGCCGGGCGAACTCGTCGCCTACGAGTCGGTCGCCGTCCATCCGCGCGTCTCGGGATTCGTGAAGGCCGTCGCGGTGGACCGCGGTTCCGTCGTGCGGCAGGGCGATCTGCTCGTCACGCTCGACGCGCCCGAGGTCGTGGCCCAGCGGGCCGAGGCCCAGTCGAAGCGGCAGGCAGCCGAAGCGCAGCTGGCAGCGGCGCGGGCCAGATCCGACTCCGACACGGCGACGTTCGACCGCCTGAAGGCGGCGTCGGCCACGCCAGGCGTGGTCGCAGGCAACGATGTCGCCATCGCCGGGAAGGCCGCAGACGCCAGCCAGAGTCAGGTCGTGGCCGCCGAGCAGCAGGTGGAGGCGGCCCGGCAGGCCGCGCTCGCCGTTCAGGAACTCGAGGGCTATTTGCGGGTCACCGCGCCGTTTGCGGGCGTGGTCACCGAGCGCAATGTGCATCCCGGCGCACTAGTGGGGCCCACCGGCGGCGACGCCGCACCGATGGTCCGCGTGGTTGACCAGCGCCGCCTGCGCCTGGTCGTCCCCGTGCCAGAGGCGTACACGGCGAGCCTCACGCGCGGCGCTTCGATGCCCTTCAAAGTCACCGCCTTCCCAGGCGCGACGTTCACCGGCACGGTGGCGCGGATCGCGCGTTCCGTCGATGTGACCACCCGCACGATGGCGGTCGAACTGGACGTGGACAACGCGGACGGCCGTCTGGCGCCGGGCACCTTTTGCCAGGTGCGCTGGCCGGTCCGCCGCTCTGCTCCATCGCTCTTTGTGCCTACCGCGAGCGTCGGCTCGACCACGGATCGCACGTTTGTCGTGCGCGTCCGCGGAGGCAAAGCCGAGTGGGTCGATGTGACGACAGGCTTGACCGCTGGCACCTTGATCGAGGTGTTCGGCGACCTCGCGGCCGGGGACGAGGTGGCTGGGCGGGGGACCGACGAACTCAGGCCCGGCACCGAGGTTCGGCCGCGCCAGAGCAAACCTGCCGCCTGAGGTGCATATGGATCGCCGGGCGCACTGGAACGCCGTGTACATGACCAAGGCTGACCGCGACGTCAGCTGGTTCGAGGGCCTACCCGCGCTGTCACTCGAATTGCTGGACGCGGCCGGCGTCACGCCCGAGTCGTGCGTCCTCGATGTCGGCGGCGGCGATTCACGCTTCGTGGATGTGCTGGCAGCGCGGGGACTCGACTGCCTGGCCGTCCTGGATGTGTCTGGGGCCGCCCTCGAACGTGCGCGCACGCGGCTGGGACAGCTCGCGCAGGTGCCGACATGGATCGAAGCCGACGTCACTGGCGACTGGACGTTGAAGCCGATGGACATCTGGCACGACCGCGCGGTGTTCCACTTCCTGACG
>NZ_JALHPM010000121.1:0-21222 GCF_022842525.1 Luteitalea sp. | reverse complement strand
CCGCACAACGAGCATCGCCCGAGCGTGATTCGCGTCATGCTGCTGGCCAACGTCCTCGTGTCGCGATGGAACCACTGGAACGAACTGTGGGCGATGCTGGCCATCACGGCCGTGCATGTGCTGCTGCTGGTCCGGTGCGTGGCCCGCTCGGGGCGACCGCCAGCACTGGCGACGGTCGTGTGTGTCGCCGGCATCGGCGCCCTCCTTGCGACAGCCACCCAGTGGGAGAACTGGCTGCAGGGCTGGCAGCTGGCGCTCATGATCGGGGCGTGCGCCATCTCGGCCTCGCTGGCCTGGCTCACGAGCGGGCGCCTGACCTGGACGCGCCTCGTCGTGGCGGCGGCGTGCACGACGGTGGCGTGCGCGAGCTTTGCCAGCTGCCTCCTCGGATGGCCGATCGGTGCGCTGGCGATCATCGTCCGTCGTCCCGCTCGTGTCCTGACCAAGACCGCGGTCTGGCTGTCGGTCGGCGCGGTGGTGACCGTGGCGTACGTCCACGGCCTCGCGCGACCCGAGTCGCTTCCCCCTCCCGCTCCGGTGCTGACGTCGTTGTCGGCCCTTGCCCACGTGACGTACGGCACGCTGCTCGCGCTCGGCCTCCCACTCTGGTACGCGCCGCTGGCGTTCTTCCATCGCGAGACCTGGGACCTCTGGGTGATGCCCGCCATCGGGGCCGCTGGGATCGGGATGGGGCTGGCCCTGCTGTATGGGCACGTGCGAGACCGTGAGCGCCGGCGCGCCCAGCACTGGCTGTTCCCGGCCTTGCTGATCGCCTTCTCGCTCGGGGCGTGCGCCATGACGGCCGTGGGCCGGGTGCCGCTCGGCTTGCATGCGATGACGGCGTCGCGCTACGTCGTGTACACCGTCCTGTTCTGGATCGGTGTGCTGATGCTGCTGACGGTCCGCTCGCCCTGGCGCTCACGCGCCGCCAGGACGGCCTGCCTGGCCGTCGCGACGCTCATTGTCTGTGCCGGACTCCGGGCCTGGGGAGACGCGCTGCCCTTCATGGAGCAGCATCACGTCACCGGTGTACTGGGACGCGAGGCACTGCTTCGCCGCGACTGGCCGAAGACACAGGTGATCTTCCCCTCACCGCCTGTCCTCGACGAGCGCCGTCAGTTCCTCGAGCGTCACGGGTTGTCCCTGTATCGCCCTGGCAGCAGATAGGGCGAGCACCGTCAGCCTGGCCGCCTCCGGCCCCGAGGGCGGCATGTGGCGACGCTACCGCGCAGGGACCGGCAGCGGCGAGAAGCGCACCTGCATCTCCTCGGCGTACGCCCACGACCACGTAGGGCGCACTCGCCAGCGCCGCACCTGCCGTGCGGCATCGGGTGGACGCCCTGCCAGGAGGTCCACCACGTGGGCGGGTGTCGACACGAGCGGCGAGGCCACGAAGCCGGTCGGACCGACCGCCCGAATCAGGCGGAACTCTCGCTGGACGCCATCGGCCGTGGAGACGTCGATCACCACGGGCGGAAGCTTGTAGAGCACGGCCGCGAGGCGTCCCAGCCACGAGCGCTCGACCGTCACCGTCGCCCAGATCGGGGTGTCGCCGCCCGGGACGTCCATCCAGGCAGAGAGCGGCGCGTGAGTCACCGGGCCCTCGACCAGGGTGTACGGTCGTGGCGCCGATCGCCGCGCGAAGTGGACGAACGGACCCACCACGCCAACGACGTCGAAGTGCGACCACAGCACCGGGAGTGAGGCCGCATCGTCCATCAGCGGATAGCGATGGTCGATCGTCTCGGCATCGAACAGGACGTGGCGGGGGCCTGCGGGATCGGCGAGGTGCGCACGATTGCGCGCGGCGAGGGCCGGCGTGTAGGCGGCGTAGCTCTGGAAGACCGGGCGCGGACGATAGACGACCGGGTGCGCCAACACGACGCCCTGGTGATGGCCGTAGACGTCGACGGTCCCATCCATCGGCGGCAGTGGCAGCGTCTGCCGCAGCGCGTCGAGTGCAGCGGCGCGATCGGCACTCAGCTGCTGATGCGTGGCCGTCGGCCGGATCAGCGCCGCGATCGCGTGTCGCTGCAGGGCCAGCCAGGCACGCGCGTGATCGGGAGGCGCAGCCCGATCGAAGTGGCGGCGGAGTCCGTAGGCGTACGCAGCGAAGGCGACGAGCACCACGGCGACGGCGAACGCCCGGACGTCTCGTGGCAGGCGCCGTGGCAGGAGCGGCATCACGGCCAGCACCGCCACCAGCGGCATCGCAAAGAACGCGGCGGTGACGTGCGCATCCTGCCGGACGAAGCCGAGCTTGAACTGCATGAAGACCACGAGCGCCAGCGCGAGCGCCGGATGGACGACCTCGCGCCAGGTCGTCGGTCCGGTGTACCAGCGAACGAGAGGGGCGGCGAGGACCATGGTGGCCGCCGCGCCGAACACCAGCAGTTCCCGGACCTGATACGGGCCCGTGCCGGTGCTCATGGCCTCTGAGAATCCGGAGGAGAGGTCGGCGCTGACGCGCACCCAGGTCAGGACGTGTGCGGGTGACTGTCCGCACAGCACCCAGGTCACGCCCACGGTGAGCACACACGTCAGCGACGCGAACGGAAACCGACGCCGTCCCGCATCGTCGACCAGCAGCAGCGCCGCCAACGTCATGGCGAGCGCGAAGGTCGTGAATTTGACCAGTGCGACGAGGCCAACAGCCACGGCGAGCCCGATCGCGGCCTGGCGCGCCCGCCGATCCTGGCTGGTCGCCACGAACGGCCAGAGCATGGCGGGGAGCAGCCAGGGGGTGTCGAACGACGCGAACGTCGGCGTCAGCAGCAGGCACAGGAGTCCGGTCGACACGGGCGCCGACAGGCCCGCGCCCCGGCTGATGACGTGATAGCCCCAGCCACACGCCACGCCGAGCATGGCCCTCAGGCCGACCGACCACCAGAAGACGTCCGGATCGAACTCCAGCACGGCGAGATGGCCGAGGGGCCCGTACGTGAAGGCGATGTCCGGCCCGAACTGCCAGGACTGTCGCGCCGCGGCGAGCAGCACGCTGCCCCATGACGCATCGAGGTCCGCGCCGGGCATCGTCGGTCGCGCGGGCAGGAACGCGAGCGACATCACCAGGACGATCAGTGCCGCCCAGGGGATGCGGATCATGGTGGCGTCGCGTCCTCGTCGAACGGCAATCGGCCGTCGCCCGCCAGGAAGGCCACCGAGGGATCGACGAGGTTGTGGACGCTGACGCCGATGAGACGCACCGGCCGGGTGGCGACGTCGGTCTTCATGAGCAGCTGCTGCGCATGCCGTGCGATCGTCGCCACATCACTCACGCCTCCCGGGGCGCTCAGGCTCCTGGTCACGGTGGTGAAGTCATCGTAGCGGACCTTCAGCGTGACGGTGCGCGCGCGCAGCGACTTGCGCAGCAACCACTCGCCGCAGATGTGCGAGAGGTGGTCGACCTGTCCACGCATCATCGCCACGTCGCGCAGGTCTTCGGCATAGGTGCGCTCCGCGCCGTGGGACTTGACCACCCGGTCGGGGACGACGCGCCGGTCGTCGCGGCCCCAGGCCAGGGCGGTGAGCCAGCCGGCCTGCGACCCGACCGCGGCCTGCAGGGTGGCGGGCGTCGCGCTGCGGACGTCGACCAGCTTCTCGATCCCGTGCGCGCGCAGCCGCTTCGCGGTCACCGGCCCCACGCCCCACAAGGCGTCGATCGGGAGGTCCTGCAGGAAGGCTTCCATTCGCTCGGGGGCGATGACGGTGAGCCCGTCCGGCTTGCGCCAGCCCGACGCGATCTTCGCCAGGAACTTGTTGGGCGCCACGCCGGCCGACGCGGTCAGCCCTGTCTCATCGCGGATGGCCCGCTTGAGTCGCCGCGCCACCTCCACGCCGAGGACCTCGCCCCAGCTGTTCTCGCTGACGTCCAGGTAGGCCTCGTCGAGCGACAGGGGCTCGACGAGCGGAGTCACCGCGCGGAAGATGCCGAAGACCTGCTGCGACACGGCGCGATACTTCGCGAAGTCGGTCGGCACGATCACCAGGTCGGGGCACAGGCGTACCGCGCGCGACATGGGAATCGCCGACCGCACGCCGAAGGTCCGTGCCTCGTACGAGGCGGCGCACACCACCGCGCGGCTCTCGGGGCGGCCGCCCACCGCCACCGGCCGGCCGCGCAACTCCGGACGATCCCGCTGCTCGACCGACGCGTAGAAGGCGTCCATGTCGATGTGGAGGATGCGTCGCACGGCCCCGTCACGGGAGAACATAGAGCGAAAGAAAGATAGCGCAGAACGCCCGACGCCGGACGTCAGGCCCGAGACGGTGGGTAGGGACGGCTCTCCGAGCCGTCCGTCACCGCAATGGACAGCCGGCGCCTTCGCTGACCGCCCGCTCGGAGAGCGGGCCCTACCCCGACAGACTCCCGACGTCCCGATTCCGGTACAGTGCTGCCATGGCGGTGAACGACTTCACGCATCAGTTCGTGCCTGCCGAGGGCACGTCGCGGACGACGCTCGTGCTGCTGCACGGCACCGGCGGCGACGAGCACGATTTGTTGCCGCTTGGCCGCGCGCTGGATCCGGGGGCGGCGCTCCTGAGCCCGCGCGGCCGTGTCGTCGAGGGCAGCATGCCCCGCTTCTTCCGCCGTTTCGCCGAAGGGCGATTCGATCTCGACGACGTGCGGGTGCGGGCCGCTGAACTCACGGCCTGGCTGGACGAGGCCGCAACCGCGTACGGTCTGGCGCGCGACCGGATGGTCGCGGTCGGGTATTCCAACGGCGCCAACATCGCGCACGCGACGATGCTGCTGCATCCGGAGAGCTTCGCCGGCGCGGCGCTGCTGCATGCGCAGTTCGTGCTCGCGCCCTCGCCCCTGCCGTCGCTGGCGGGGCGCGCCGTGTTCCTGGCCGCGGGCGAGGCCGACCCCATCGTGCCGCTCGCGGAGGCGCAGCGACTCGCCGAGACGCTTGCTGCCGCCGGGGCGACCGTGACACCGTTCTGGTCGAGCGGTGGCCATGCCCTGACGCGCGAGGATGTCGCGCAGGCGACGCAGTGGCTGAACTCTTCCGGATGGGGCTCGTAGAGGAAAGCAGATGAACCCCGAACAGATCATCGGTCAGCTCCTTGGTGGCTTCCTCGGCGGCAAGAAGAAGCGCAAGCGCGGCGGCTTCGGCCTGCCGGGGCTGGGCGGCTATGGCGGCGGCTCACGGTCGTCCGGTGGCGGGCTGATCAACGCCGGCACCCTGTTGACCGTGGGGGGCCTCATCTGGGGCGCGCTCGAGACCATGCAGCAGGGCAGTGGTCCAGGCGCCACGGGGCCTGGGGGACCGCCACCCTCCGGGCCGCCAGCGCCGCCCCTCCCCCGAGGCGTGATGGGCACCGAGGCGCCCCCACTGACGGTACCGCCGCCGCTGCCACCGATCCCCGGGGCGACGCCAGTCGCCGTCTCCGCGGCTCCGCCCGTCCCGGTGCCGCCGTCCCTCGTGCCGCTCGTGCAACTGGCCGTCAGTGCGGCCCGTGCCGATGGTGAGCTGTCGGCCGAGGAAGTGGAGGTCATCCGCGCGCGTGCCGGTGAACTCGGCGCGGCGTCGCTGGTCGATGCCGAACTGGCCGCGCATCGTCCGCTCGACACGATTGCCCCGGCCTTCACGACGCCGGAGCAACGACAGATGGCCTACGCGCTGGCGTATGCGGTCGTGCACGGCGAGGATGCCGTGTCCCCCGGCGAGCGCATGTATCTGACGCAACTCGAACGCCTGCTGCGTCTCGATCACCAGGACGTCGAACGCATCGAGCGCGAGACGTTGTCTGGCGGCGAGTGATGCCGGCGGCGTTGTCGACGGCCGGCTGCCGCAGACTGGGCTGACGGTGACGGCCGGCTCGGAGAGCCGGCCCTACCCATTCCCGATTCCCGATTCCCGATTCCGATTCCGATTCCGACTCCCGACTCCCGACTCCCGATTCCCGCCTATGTGGTACTACGCCCAGAACAACGCTCCCGTCGGCCCCATCTCGTTCGATGACCTCGCGGGGCGCATCCGCACCGGCATGGTCACGCCCGACACGCTCGTCTTCACCACCGGCATGGCGCAGTGGCAGGCTGCCCGGGACACGCCGCAGCTCGCCACGCTGTTTGCCGGCGTGGCGCCGGCCGCGGCGGCGGCGGCCGCGACGCCCCCGCCGCCCATCGGTCGACGCTCGCACGATCTGACGTATCGCATCGTCGGCGAGGACGTGCAGTTCGTCGAGGTCGAGCTCGATCCCGGCGAAGCGGCCGTGGCCGAGGCCGGCACCCTGATGTACATGACGGCCGGCGTGCAGATGGACACGGTCTTCGGTGACGGCAGCAACCAGCAGCAGGGCGGCATCATGGGGGCCCTGATGGGCGCCGGTAAGCGTCTGCTCACCGGTGAAAGCCTGTTCACGACCGTCTTCTCGAACCCGACCTCGACGCTGCAGAAGGCGGCCTTCGCAGCGCCGTATCCGGGACGCATCCTGCCGATGGACCTGAAGGAACTCGGCGGCGAGCTGATCTGCCAGAAGGACAGCTTCCTCGCGGCCGCCAAGGGCGTGTCGATCGGCATCGCCTTCCAGAAGAAGATCGGCGTCGGCCTATTCGGTGGCGAGGGCTTCATCATGCAGCGGCTGACCGGCGACGGCCTGACGTTCGTGCACGCCGGCGGCATGATCGAGGCGATTGACCTCAAGGCCGGTGAGGTGCTCAAGGTGGACACCGGCTGTCTGGTCGCGCTGACGCCGTCGGTGCAGTACGACGTGCAGTTCGTCGGCAAGGTCAAGACGGCGCTGTTCGGCGGCGAGGGCCTCTTCTTCGCCGTCGTCACTGGGCCCGGGCGGGTGTGGCTGCAGTCGCTGCCCCTGAGCCGCATGGCCGATCGCATCATGAAGGCGGTGCCGGGCATGGCGCGTGGCGGCAAGGAAGAGGGCTCCATCCTCGGCGGCCTCGGCAACCTGCTCGACGGCGACAACCGCTAGTCCCGACGGCTACGCATGCGCGGCCGCTGCTCCGAGCGTGCGTGTGGCGAGGGCCCTCGCCACACGCGGGTCGACGGGCTACACTAGCCTGCCGCCTCCGATCCCCGGACGGCCGCTCGGCTTCCTCACTGGAACGATTGGCACTCGCCCTCCCGCATGGCACCTCAGTACATCTACACGATGAAGGGGCTGACCAAGGTCTATCCCCCGGACCAGGTCGTGCTCAAGGACATCTGGCTGTCGTTTCTGCCCGGCGCCAAGATCGGCGTCCTCGGCTACAACGGCGCCGGCAAGTCCACACTCCTGCGCATCATGGCTGGCGTCGAGACGGAGTTCTCGGGCGAGGCCTTCCTGGCGCAGGGCTGCTCGGTGGGCTATCTCCAGCAGGAACCGCAGCTGGACCCCGCCAAGACCGTGCTCGGCAACGTCGAGGAAGGCGTGCAGCCGATCAAGGACCTGCTGGCGCGCTTCGACGAGCTGTCGGCCAACTACTCCGACGAGACGGCTGACGAGTTCGCCGCGGTGCAGGACCGCATCGATGCCGTCGACGCCTGGAACCTCGACAGCACGCTCGAAGTCGCCATGGACGCGCTGCGGTTGCCACCGCCCGACGCCGATGTCACCACCCTCTCGGGCGGTGAGCGTCGTCGCGTCGCGCTGTGCCGCCTGCTGCTGCAGTCACCCGACCTGCTGCTCCTCGATGAACCGACCAACCACCTCGACGCCGAGTCGGTGGCGTGGCTCGAGCGATTCCTCAAGGACTACAAGGGCACCGTCGTCGCCATCACCCACGATCGGTACTTCCTCGACAACGTCGCCGGCTGGATTCTCGAGCTCGATCGCGGTCAGGGGATTCCGTGGGAAGGCAACTACTCGAGCTGGCTGGATCAGAAGCAGCAGCGGATGGCCCAGGAAGCCAAGGCCGAGTCGCGGCGCCAGCGCTCGCTGCAGCGTGAGCTGGACTGGATCCGGATGTCGCCGCGGGCGCGTCAGGCCAAGGGCAAGGCCCGCCTGAACGCCTACGAGGACCTGCTCGCCCAGGACACGAAGGAGAAGATCGACTCGGTCGAGATCTTCATCGCGCCGGGGCCCCGCCTCGGTGACATCGTCGTCGAGGCCCGTCAGCTGAAGAAGTCCTTCGGCGACACCATGCTCTTCGACGACATGACGTTCACGTTGCCGCGCGGCGGCATCGTCGGTGTCATCGGTCCCAATGGCGCCGGCAAGACGACGCTGTTCCGGATGATCACGGGGCAGGAGCAGCCGGATGCCGGCACGCTGCGCATCGGCGAGACAGTGCAACTCGGCTACGTCGATCAGTCGCGCGACGCCCTCGGGGCCGGGAAGACGGTCTGGGAGGAGATCTCTGGCGGCAACGACGAGATCACCCTCGGCAAGCGCACCGTGGCGTCGCGGGCCTACGTCTCCTGGTTCAACTTCAAGGGCCGCGATCAGCAGAAGCTGGTCGGCCAGCTCTCGGGCGGCGAGCGCAACCGCGTACACATGGCGAAGCTGCTGCGCAGCGGCGCCAACCTGCTGCTGCTCGACGAGCCGACCAACGACCTCGACGTCGACACGCTGCGGGCCCTCGAGGAGGCCCTGCTCGATTTCGCCGGCTGCGCCGTCGTCATCAGCCACGATCGCTGGTTCCTCGATCGCATCGCCACGCACATCCTCGCCTTCGAGGGCGACAGCCAGGTGGTGTGGTTCGAGGGCAACTACCAGGACTACGAAGCGGATCGCCACCGGCGCCTTGGCACCGCGGCAGACACGCCGCACCGCGTCAAGTACCGCAAGCTCACGAGATAGGCTTCGGGCAGGGCGCGCTCGTCGAGCGCGCCGCGACGACTTTCGGCCCGCTCCGCGAGCGGGCCCACCCATGCCGTGCAGGTAACCATCATGACCACGCCAGCGACCGCGACTCCGGTCGTCTTCACTCCGATCCTCGATCGGATCGCCCAGGAGCTCTCCGTCTCGCCCCGTCAGGTGACGGCGGCGGTGGCACTGCTCGACGAAGGCGCCACGGTGCCCTTCATCGCGCGCTACCGCAAGGAAGCGACGGGCGGCCTCGACGACACCCAACTGCGTACGCTCGAGGAGCGGCTGCGCTACCTGCGAGAACTCGAGGAGCGCCGCACGGCGATCCTCGCCTCGCTGGTGGAGCAGCAGAAGCTGACGCCGGAGCTCGAGGACGCGATTCGCAGCGCCGACAGCAAGACGCGCCTCGAGGACCTCTACGCGCCACACCGGCCGAAGAAGCGCTCCAAGGCCCAGATTGCCCGCGAGCAGGGGCTCGAGCCGCTCGCCGACGCGCTGCTCGCCACTCCGACGCTGGTGCCCACCGAGGCGGCGGCGGAGTACGTCAACGAGGCGACCGGCGTGCTCGACGTCGCGGCGGCGCTCGACGGGGCTCGCGCCATCCTGATCGAACGGTTCTCCGAGGCGCCGGAGCTGGTCGGCGGCCTGCGCACCTACGTGTGGGAGCAGGGCACCCTGCGGTCGGCGGTGGTCGAGGGGCAGGAGGAGAAGGGCGCGAAGTTCCGCGACTACTTCGACGCGCGTGAGCCGGTCAGCAAGCTGCCGTCCCATCGTGTGCTGGCGCTGCTGCGTGGGCGCAAGGAAGGCATCCTCAAGCTGTCCATCGTGCTGCCCGACGACGAGAACGGCGCGACCCTCGGCGAACCCGAGCAGCGCATCGCGGCGTTTGCCGGCGTGACCCACCAGCACCGGCCCGCGGACGACTTCCTGCGCGCCGCGGTGACCCTGGCGTGGAAGGCTCGTCTGCAGCCCAAGCTCGAGAACGACATCGAGCAGCGCCTGCGCGAGATGGCCGAGGACGAAGCCATCCGCGTCTTCGGCACCAACCTGCGCGACCTGCTGTTGGCGGCCCCCGCCGGCACGCGCGTCACGATGGGGCTCGACCCGGGCATCCGCACCGGCGTGAAGGTCGCGGTGGTGGGCAACACGGGCGCGGTGGTCGCGACCACCGCCATCTTCCCGCACGAGCCGCGCAAGGACTGGGACGGGTCGATCGCGGCGCTCGCGGCCCTGTGCGTCACGCACAAGGTCGACCTCGTGGCGATCGGCAACGGCACGGCCTCGCGCGAGACCGAGAAGCTCGTCGCCGACCTCATGGAGAAGTTTCCGGAACTGCCGCTGACGCGCATCGTCGTGTCCGAGGCCGGCGCGTCGGTCTACTCGGCGTCGGAACTGGCGTCGAAGGAGCTGCCGGAACTCGACGTCACGTTGCGCGGCGCGGTGTCGATTGCGCGCCGCCTGCAGGACCCGCTGGCCGAACTGGTGAAGATCGAGCCGCGGTCGATCGGCGTCGGGCAGTATCAGCACGATGTCAGTCAGCCGGCGCTGGCCCGGCAGCTGGACGGCGTGGTCGAGGACTGCGTCAACGCCGTCGGAGCCGACGTCAACACCGCGTCGCCGGCATTGCTGGCCCGCATCTCCGGGTTGAACTCGCGGCTCGCCGCGCAGATCGTCGAGTACCGGACGCAGCATGGGCCGTTCAGCCGCCGCGCCGACCTGCGCGACGTGCCGCGCCTCGGCGACAAGACGTTCGAACAGGCCGCCGGCTTCCTGCGCATCCTCAATGGCCCCGACGTGCTCGATGCGTCGGCCGTGCACCCCGAGGCGTATCCGGTGGTGCAGCGCATCGCGCAGCAGACGGGCCGCGACGTCCCGTCACTCATCGGCGACAGCGCCTTCCTGCGGACGCTCGACCCCGCGCAGTTCGCCGACGAGCAGTTCGGCGCACCGACCGTGCGCGACATCCTCAGCGAACTCGAGAAGCCGGGGCGCGACCCGCGACCGGAGTTCAAGACGGCGAAGTTCAAGGACACGGTGCACCAGCTGTCGGACCTCGAGCCCGGCATGACGCTCGAGGGCGTGGTGACCAACGTGGCCAACTTCGGCGCCTTCGTCGACATCGGCGTGCATCAGGATGGTCTGGTGCACGTGTCGCAACTGGCCGACCGCTTCGTCAAGGATCCGCGCGATGTCGTCAAGGCCGGACAGATCGTGTCGGTGACGGTGCTGGAGGTCGATCTGCAGCGCAAGCGCGTCGCGCTCACGATGCGCAAGGCGGAGCGTCCGTCGCCGCGGCCGGCACAGGCGCGCGATGCGAAGGCAGGGCCGTCGGCCGGAGGGGCCAATCAGGCGTCCCGTGGTCCGCGCCGGCCCGCGCGCACCCCGCAGGACCGGCAGGATCGTCGTCCTCAGCAGGCCCCGGCCGCCTCCTCGTCGACGGCGATGTCGGCGGCGTTCCAGAAGCTGTTGGGGAAGTGATGGCAGCCTTCGGCATCGCGGCAGTGCGGCATTCGGCATTCTCGTAAATGGCTCTGATCGAACTCGACGGCGTGACGGTGGCTTTCGGCCACCGTCCCCTGCTGGACGCCGCCACGCTGCGGCTGGAGCCTGGCGAACGCGTGTGCCTCATCGGGCGCAATGGCGCGGGCAAGTCCACGCTCCTGCGATTGCTGTCGGGCGACATCCCGGCCGACACCGGGCGGGTCTGGCGCCAGCCAGGGCTGCGTGTGGCGCGGCTCGAGCAGGACGTGCCCCCGGGCGGCGATCGCAGCGTGTTCGCGGTCGTCGCCGAAGGCCTCGGGGCGCTGGGCGCGCTGGCCATCGAGTATCACCAGGTGGCCCACGAGGTGGCCGAGCACGGATCGGACGCCGCGCTGGCACGGCTCGGCGAACTGCAGGAGGCGCTCGATCGGCAGGATGGCTGGCGCCTCGAGCAGCGCGTCGAGGACGTCATCGTGCGGCTCGATCTGCCGGCCGATGCCCCGGTGAACACGCTCTCCGGCGGGCAGCGCCGGCGCGTGCTGCTGGCGCAGGCGCTCGTGCGGCAGCCCGACGTGCTGCTGCTCGACGAGCCGACCAACCATCTCGACATCGACTCGATCGAGTGGCTCGAGGCGTTCCTGCGCGAGTATGCCGGCGCGCTGCTCTTCGTGACGCACGACCGCGCCCTGCTGCGATCACTGGCCACGCGGATCGTCGAGCTGGATCGCGGCAGTCTCCGCAGCTATCCCGGCAACTACGACACCTACCTCGCCACGCGCGAGGCCGAGCAGGAAGCCGAAGCCCAGGCCGACTACAAGTTCGACAAGCTCCTCGCGCGCGAGGAGGTCTGGATCCGGCAGGGCATCAAGGCGCGTCGCACGCGCGACGAAGGGCGCGTCCGCGCGCTCGAGGCGATGCGGCGCGAACGGGCGCAGCGGCGCGAGAAGGCCGGCACGGTGCAACTCGCCGTCGACGATAGCGAGCGATCCGGTGCTCTCGTGCTCGAGGCGCGTCACCTGTCGCACCGCTTCGGCGACCGCGTCATCGTTGGCGACTTCACGGGGCGGATCATGCGCGGTGATCGCGTCGGCGTCCTCGGCCCGAACGGCTCCGGCAAGACGACGTTGCTGCGGCTGCTGCTCGGCACCCTCCCCGTGCAGACCGGTGAGGTCAACCGCGGCACCAACCTCGAGATCGCCTACTTCGACCAGGAACGCGAGCAGCTCGATCCGGATGTGTCCGTCATGGACACGGTTGCCGATGGGCGGCAGATGGTGGACGTCCCCGGTGGCGGCACCCGTCACGTGGCGGGCTACCTGAAGGACTTCCTGTTCACGCCCGAGCGGTTCCAGTCGCCGGTCCGGGCGTTGTCGGGTGGGGAGCGCAACCGGCTGTTGCTGGCGCGCCTGCTGGTGCGTCCGGCCAATGTGCTGGTGCTCGACGAGCCGACCAACGATCTCGATCTCGAGACGCTCGACGTCCTCGAGGATCTGCTGCTCGGCTTTGCGGGCACGCTGCTGGTGGTCAGTCACGACCGCGCGTTCCTGGACCGCGTCGTCACCAGCACCATCGCGTTCGAGGGCGACGGCGTCGTGCGGGAGTACGTCGGGGGCTACTCGGACTGGGTGCGGCAGAAATCCGGTCGAGAGGCGCAGGCCGCGGCGGTGGCCGCGCAGGCGGCGCCCAGGGTGGCGGCACCGGTCGTCACGCCGCCGGCGCCGAAGGGCGCCAGACTGACCTACAAGGAGAAGCAGGAACTCGACGCCCTGCCGGGGCGCATCGAGGCCCTGGAGTCACGCAAGGCGGCACTCGAAGCGGCCATCAATGCGGCCGATTTCCATCAGCGCGGCGCGACCGGCATGGCCGACGTCGTCGCCAGCCTCGCACAGGTCGAGACCGAGCTCGAAGGCGTCATGGCACGCTGGCTCGACCTCGAAGGTCGCGCCGAGCCGGCGCGGTAGAATTGACCCTCTATGTCCGACGTCGAACAGATCACCCGCGCCTCGCAACTGTGGAAGCTCATGACCGACGCTCAGCGACGCACGGCCGCCGAGGCCTTCTGGAGCGAAGGTGAGACGGGTGCCGAGCACGCCGAGGTCATCGGATTGCTCTCGCGCCGCCTGAACTTCCGCGTCAAGTCGGTGCTGGCGCTGCCGCTCGATCGCAAGGCGAAGTACACCGCGGGGCTCGCGGCGGTCTCCGATGCCGTGGCGGGGCGCCTGCTGGTCACCTTCCACCTGACGCACCAGCGGCCGATGATGAGCACCTTCCTCGACGCGCTCGGCATTTCCCACGAGAACGGCCTCATTGCCGACGACGCGGCGCCGAGTCTCGATGCGGCGACGCTGCCGGCCGCGGTGGCGGCGTTGCGCGAGCAGTACCCGCTCGAGGACGTCGACCTGTACCTGCACACGCTGCGGTTGCAGGACCACGCGACGTGGGGCGGCCTGGGCGAATTCCTCTGATCTAGACCAGCACTGCGGCGTCCGCCTCCTCGCGGGCGCCCTCCTCGCTGGCTTGTGCCTCGACCGACTGCAGCAGGTGCCGATCCATCGCCTCCCGGGCGGCGGCGGCATCGTGCTGTCGGATGGCGAGGTAGATGCGCCGATGCATCTCCGCCGACTCGCGGAAGTCGCGGTGCTGACTGACCGTCTCGCGGCGCCGCTCGTAGAAGACCTGCGACAGCATCTCCACGAGGGACGTCAGGATCGGGTTGCCGCACGCGCTGGCCACCGCCTGATGGAAGCGGAGATCGTGGCGAAGGAACGCCTGCGGATCGTCCAGCGACGCGAACATGCTGGTCACTTCCTCGGCGATCGCGGCGACGTGCTCGCCGCTGGCGCGAGTCGCGCTGAGGCCGGCCACACCGACCTCGATCAGGCGCCGGGCCTCGAACATCTCGTCGCGCGTGAAGCCGTGCAGCGCCGCAAGGAAGCGGAGGGGCTCGGTCTCGAGCGTCGGCGGGCCGTCGGCGATGTAGGTCCCCGACCCGTGCCGCGACTGGATGACGCCCATCGTCGCCAGCGCGCGCAGGCCGACTCGGACCGACGATCGGCTCACGCCGGTCTGCAGGGCCAGGGTGCGTTCGGGGGGGAGGCGGTGCCCGGCGCGGATTTCACCGCGTTCGAGCAGGTCGCGCACGTGCTCGACGATGATTTCCGCGGCGCTGGTGTGGGAGCGGCTGGTCTGGCGCCAGGCTCGTGACGGAGCCGGGGACGTACGCGCAGAACTGTCGACGGCATCCGCCTCCTGGCGGATGCCGGGCATGCCCGGGCCTTGTTGCATGCCGCCTCTTGTATCACAAGTGTGACGCGCGCGGATGCGGTGTGTTTTGCCTCAGGCGCGGGCGTCGATGGCTCTCCGGACCGCGTCGTAGTCGTTGGGCAACTCCACGGGCGAGTTGGCCAACCCGGCGTCGATGCCTTCGAGCTGGCGCGTGTGGTACTGCAGCTTGAAGTCGCTGAACTTCAGGCCGTTGGCCGTGGACACGACGACGACCTTCTGGTCCTTCGTGATCTCGCCTCGGGCCGCCAGCTTCTCGAGCACCGCCAGGGCGACGCCGGTATGCGGGCAGTTGAACATGCCCGTGCGATCGGCGCGCGCCGACGCATCGGCCAACTCGGTCTCCGTGGCCTGCTCGACGATGCCGTCGTAGGCCTGCAGGGTCTTGATGGCCTTGCGGATCGACACCGGGTTCCCGATCTGGATCGCCGAGGCCAGCGTGCTCTGGGCCTGCACCGGTTCGAAGGCCCACCCATTCTTGTACGCGAGGTACAACGGGTTGGCGCGTGCCGCCTGAGCGACGACGATGCGCGGGCGCTTGCTGACCACACCGAGGGCCTGCATCATGTCGAACCCTGCGCCGAGGGCACTGACGTTGCCGAGATTGCCCCCCGGAATGACGATGACGTCGGGCACCTGCCAGTCCCACTGCTGGACGATCTCGACCGAGACCGTCTTCTGGCCCTCGAGTCGGAGGCTGTTCATCGAGTTGGCGAGGTAGACGCCCTCCTCGGCGGCCAGCCGCTGCACGATGGCCATGCAGCCGTCGAAGTCCGTGTCGAGCGAGAGCACCAGGGCACCGTTGGCGATGGGCTGCAGCAACTGCGCGACCGAGACCTTGCCCTTGGGCAGCAACACGATGGCGGGAATGCCGGCCGCAGCCGCGTAGGCCGCCAGGGCGGCCGACGTGTCGCCCGTGGAGGCGCACGCGATGGCCCGCACCTGCTGCCCGTCGGAGATCATCTGGCGCACCGTCGACACCAGCACGGTCATGCCGAGGTCCTTGAACGAGCCGGTGTGCGAGTTGCCGCACTGCTTGATCCAGAGATCCGGCACGCCGAGGCTCGCGCCATACCGCTCGGCCCAGAGCAGGTTGGTCCCGCCTTCGTCCATCGAGACGATCTGGTCGTCCCGGATGTCCGGGCACACCCATTCCTTCTTGCCCCAGACGGCCGACCCGTAGGGCCAGAGGGTGCGCTTGTACCGGTCGTCGAACAGCCGCATCCACGCGCCCGCGGATCGGTCCTTCAGCGCCTCGATGTCGTGCGCCACCTCGAGCAGATCCCCGCACGTCGGGCATCGATAGAGAGGGGTGAAGAGCGGGTGGGTGCCGTGGCACCCGGCGATGCAGCGGAATGAAGCGCGGTACATATCAGCCGATTACAAAAGTGTGGCGCGCGTTGCACGGTTGTGTGCGAACGCCGCCCGATGAAGCCGCCCCGTGACGAGGCCGATTCAGCAACCGCCGCAAAGGCAAGGGCTTGGCCGGGTTCGACGGAAGTGGCAGGTCTGGTGTGGCCGTTGCAGAAACAGGACGGTGATGCGTGTGATCGCTGCGGCTTTCAACACCTGGAAAGGACGCGTGCGGTGAAAGTAGCACACCTCTCGGAACCGGCGGAAGAACGCGTGATCTTTCGCGACGGTCTCGGTGTGCGCGAACGGCGCACCACGGGCACGGGCGAGGTCGTGGAGTGGTTCCACCTCACTCCCGAGTTCGCGGCCGTCGAGGCCCCCCTGCGCGAACGCGTCTCCCGGCTGTCGAAATTCCAGCACGTCAAGTTCGCCCGCATCCTCGGGCTCGAACCCGGCGCCAAGGGGCGTGGGCCGATCGTCCTCTCCGATCACGTGGCCGGCACCCGGCTGGTGCAGATCCTCGAGTCGGCCAACCTCGGCCTGCTGACCTTCGACACCGGCGCCGGGCTCCAGGTGACGCGAGAGGTGCTCGGCGGCCTGTCCGTGCTGCACGACTCCCGCAACGTCTCCCACGGGGCGCTCGGTCCAGAGCGCGTCCTGCTGACGCCCACCGGTCGCGTCGTCCTGGTGGACCACATGCTGGCGCAGGCGCTCGACCGCCTGCAGCGGCCGCGTCACCAGCTGTGGCGCGACTGGCGCGTCGCGACGCCGCCTGCCGCCGGCACCGCGCGGTTCGACATGCAGACCGACCTGGCGCAGGCCGGCCTCCTGGCCCTCGCCGTCCTGCTCGGACGTCCCCTCGAAGAGGAGGACTACCCGCATCGACTCCGCAGTCTGTTGCCGCTGGTCCAGGACCGGTTGGCGCGATCCCCCGCCGCCGCCATTGCCGCCGAGGTCGCCGCCTGGCTCGAGCGCCTGGCGCCGCTCGACAGTCGTCGCGCCTTCAAGAACGTCCGCGAAGCCCAGCAGAGCTTCGAGGCGCTCGTGGCCGGCAGCGCCACGTCGATGGGCGTTACGCACACGCGCGTGAAGGGCGTCGTGTCGGCGATGGTCGCGCTTGGCGGAGAGGCCGCCGCCGCGCCGGCCGTCACGGCGCCGCGTTCCGTCAGCGTCGTCCGGCCCGAGCCGGTCCCCGCACGTGACGACACCGCGGACTCGGCCGTGGATGACAGCGGTATCGACATCGAGGCGTTGCTGGCCCTCGAGGCCGAACTCGAGGGCGGCAGCGCACCTGCCGTCGTCAGCATGCCGACCGGCCAGGCCATCGCGGCGTCCTCCGTCGACCGGCGCGCGCCCGCCACGCCGGCGCCCTCGCCGGTGCCTGCGCCGGAGGACGTCGTGCCCGAACCCGGCGGGGAGACAATCCTCGCCGACGCCTCCGTGCCTGAAGCGGTCGAGGCCGCCGAGCCGCCCGTCGCGCTCGAGGCGCTCTCGCAGGAGCGCCTCGACCTCGAGCGGCAGTACGCGGCACTCGTCGACAGCCTCGCGCCGCCCGAAGAGACGCCGGTCCTGCCGCTGCCGCCGACGCCGGCGACCTCGGAGCCGCTGGTGGATGCCCGGGTCCTCTGGTCGTCGATGCCGGCAGACACCGAGACCGTCGGTGGGGACGGCCTCGAGACACCGCAGGCCGACGAGGCCCCGGTCGACGTCGAGGCCGAGTCCGTGTTCGCACCCGTCGCGACGACGCTGCCCGAGACGACGCCGGAGCCGGACGTGGCCTCGGGCCCGGAAGTGCTCTTCGCCGTCGACCCGATCGTGGTGTTTCCGACCGACGTGGCCCCGCCGTCGTCTGGCGTCGAGCCTGTCTCCGCCGACTGGTGGAAGGAAGCGCTGCCCTGGCGGTCCGAAGAGGCCGCCGCCGACACCACCGACGCGGCACGCGCCGCGGACGGCGCTGGCGTGGCGGAGGACTTCGCGTACCTCGCCACCGAGGAGATCGCCGCGCGCGCCGAGGCGATGGCGGGCGAGGAGACGCACGAGTCCGCGCCAGTGTCCGATCTCGAGGCGGACGCCGTGCCCATGGCCGGAGACGCGACCGCACCCGTGACCGCGGATTCGGCGTCGCCCGACGTCGACGCCGACCCGCCGCAGCCACTCGTCGCCGAGGAACCCGCGCTCGCCGAGGAACCCGCACTCGCTGAGGAACCCACGCTCGCCGAGGAACCCGCGCTGACCGAGACCGTCGCGCCGGAGGCCCTCGACCAGGCGCCGCTGGGCCTGCCTGTCGAGATGGCCGTCGACGAGGTGCCTGCGGATGCCCTTGTGGCGGTTGCGCCCCCCGTCGCAGACCTTCAGGTTGCCGAGATGGTCGCCGTCGAACCGGCACCGGCTGCCGACAGCGATGTCGGGGCCGCCGACGCCGCCGAACCGGTAAGCGGATACCGTCTCTTTGGAGACATCGAGCCGATCATCCTGCAGGACGACGCGGAATCGGCCACCGCCGAGGCGCCGTTCTCGTTCCAGTACGTCGACGAGAGCCCACGCGCTGCGGCCACCGCGTTGCTCGCACACGCTGGCGGGGCCGACGACCCGCCGGGTTGGCGCCAGTCCTTCCTCGGCATCTCGCCCGAGGAGGCCGGCGCCGCGGACACCTCGCCAGCGTTCTTTGCCACGCACGCCGCCGACCAGCCGCTGGCAGCCGTGCCGTCCGACGTCGTCGAAGCGGTCTCTGCCGAACCGGTGGAGCAGGCCGACACTGCCAGAAGTGACGACGGCAGCGGTCTCGTCGAGGACGCCGTCGCCTGTGTGGAGTTGCCCCCGGACGTGTCGGCGATCGCGCCAGCGAACGATGTGGCGATCGTCGTCCCGGTCGAGGCGTTGCCCATCGACGCGCCAGTGCTGCTTGCCGACCCGCCGTACGAGGCCGAGCAGGTCGAGCTCACGGCCGCGCCCGTGCCTCAGCCGGAACTGCAGCCCGAGCCGCAGCCCGAACTGCAGGCTCAGGCGGAGCCGGAGCCGGCGCTGGAGCCGGTGGTTGAGCCCGAGCCAGAGCTGCAGTCCGAGCCAGAACCCGAGCCGCAGCCGGCGCCGGAGCCAGCGTCCGAGGCTGAACCGACGGCCCCTCCTGCGCCCGAGGCGGTCGAACTGCCTGCGGACGTCGACGTCGACGTGTCGCCGGTCGAGTCCGTGATCGTCCCCGAGGTCGTCATCGTGCCGGAGGTCGTCATCGTCGATGACGATGAGGTGCGTGACGCGTGGGACGGGTTGACGTCGGAGCACGCGACGGAGCCACCGGCCCCGGAGTCCAGCGCACCCGAGACGCTGGTGGCCGCGACGCCCGAGACGCCAGCCGAGGCCGCGTCGTCTGCCAGGCGCAAGCGCCGCCCGCGACGCAAGAAGGGCGCGCGCAAGGAAGAGACGCGCAAGGAAGAGACGATCGTGGTCACGACTCCCGTGGCCATGCCGGTAGCCGTGCCGGTCCACCGCGTGGCCGAACAGCCGCCCGTGGCGGTGGACGTGCCCGTCGAGGGGCCGCCACGATCGCGGTCGTTGCTCGATCGGCAGGTTCCTGTCTGGACGCCTCCCGCCGATCTCGGCCAGGTCCCTTCTCACGGGGCGCACGTGCCGCCTGCGCCGGCCGCTCCCGTGTCGGAGGTGCCCGAGCACAGCGCCGATGGCTGGGACACCGGTGCCTATCCTGCGGCCGTGATGCTGTCGGGCGAGGCGGTCGTCCCGGCCGCACCGACGCGCCCCGCGGCGTCGTCTGGGCCGGGTCCGATTTCGAACCCGAGGACCGTCCCTCAGGTCGCGTTGCCGCACGTGGCGGCGTCGGTGCCCGTGGACACGGCGCGCCAGTACGAGCCGGTCATTCAGGCGGTCGGCATGCCGGACCGCGACGACCTGGGATCGCGGGGGGGCCACGCGTCGATCACGTCGATGGCCGACGCCATCGGGCCAACGCCTACGATGTCCTCCCGTTCCTCTGCCAGCGATTTCCGAGGCAGCGAGGGATCACTGCATCGGGTGTCGTCGGGCGGATCGAAGTTTCGTCGGGTGCTGGCGGCCTCGCTGTTGCTGGCGCTGTTCCAGGGGGCGGCATTCGCCGCCTGGTGGTGGGTGCAGCCCGGGGCCCGCGGCACGCTCGTGGTGCAGACGACCCGGATGGGCGTGGAAGTGTTGCTGGACGACAAGGTCGTCGGGCGCACGCCGTTCCGCGAGGAGGTCGCGCCCGGTCGTCACAAGCTGGGGCTGCGCCAGGGACGCAGCGTCCGCGAGATGCCGGTCGAGATCAGCGTCGGCGTCGTGACCACGCAGTCGGTGGACTGGCCGTCGACGGTGGGCGGCAAGGGGCGCCTGCAGATCACGTCCACGCCCGCAGGCGCCGAGATCTTCCTGCAGGGCAAGTCCCGGGGCACGGCACCGCTCCTGCTCGAAGATCTGCCCGCAGGGGACCAGAGCCTCATGCTGCGCAGCGACGCCGGGACGGTGAACGTCACGGCGACGGTCATCGCCGACGAGACGACACCGCTCGACGTCAAGATCTTCGCCGGCTGGATTCTGGTGGACGCGCCGGTCGAGGTGAACCTGCTGCTGCGCGGCCGTGATCGCATCGGGTCCAGCATGGACGGCCAGATTCTGCTGCCTCCCGGCACGCATCGGGTGCAGGCGGTCAACGACGCCCTCGGCATTCGTCAGTGGCTGACGGTGACCGTCGAGCCCGGCGCCGTCAATCGCGTGCCCTTCACGGTGCAGCCGGCGTCCCTGACGTTGCAGGAAGAAGCCGAGGTGTTCGTCGACGGCGCGTCTGCGGGCACCACGCCCGGCACGATCACCGTCGCGCCTGGCACCCACGACATCCTCATCCGCCGCGGCGATGGCACCGAACGACGGCAGGCGATGACGGTCCGCTCGGGGCAGCGCATCGAGTTCTGATCGCGTCGGGTCCGAGCCCGTCGACCGACGGGCCGCCCAGACGCACGAAAGGCCCGCCCCGGGTGTCCAGGGCGAGCCTTCGTGTGACGCGTGAGCGCCGACTAACGCGACGTCTTGCGGGCCGCCTTCTTGACGGGCGCGGCCTTCTTGCGGGCGGTGGTGGTTGCCGCTGCCGCCGCGGTCTTCTTGCGCACCGGCGCCTTCTTGCGGGTCGTGGTCGACCGCGTCGGCGTTGCCGGCTCGGCCTCGGGCTCGACGTCTGGCGTCGTGTCGGGCTCGACCGGGACCGGCGTCTCGACGCTGGCCTCGGGGAACAGGTCGCCGTCCTGCGTCGGCACCTCGATCTCCGGCTCGACGACCACCGGCGGCAGCGAGTCGCCACCGCGGCCGCGACCGCGACCGCCGCGGCCACGCCGG